>SLOM01000010.1 GCA_007132505.1 Candidatus Sumerlaeota bacterium | reverse complement strand
GCAACCAGCCCGGAAAAAGCGGCCAGCCGGCCTGCCCCGGGGGCAGCCAGCAATCGGAGGCCGCTCCATGCCACCCATGGTCCCAGGCACGCCGCCTCCCGCATGGACAAGTGACCAGCGTGGTGCATGAGAAAGGTGGAACTCGAAAAAAGGAGACCACCAATGAAGGCCGCCCACGGGGATATACGTCTCGCGCGCAGGTAGGTGTACATGCCGGTGGCGGCGAGAAACGTGTGCAGTGCTTCCAGGAAGTTCGCCACTGTGGCAGGGGCGAAGAGGTAGAGCAGGTTCGGAGGGTAGAGAACACCCGTGTAGGCGGTGGCGAAAAGTGGCATCCCTCCGAACACACGGTCCGTGAAGACGGGGAACTCTCCCGACAGCAGGATGCGGGCAGCCTCCACACGCCATGGGACGTACTCCGACATGCGTTCGTCCCAGACCATGGTTCCGGAGAGCAGTCCGGGTGTCAGGGCGACCGCAAGTACACCGAATCCGAGTAGAATGAGACCTGTGGAAAGCCAGTTGTTGGACTTCGTGACCCGACCCCGCGACTGCTGGTCCGTCACGGCCCCGGTTCCTCCACTGTGAAGGCGGGAAAGCGCACGGCGGTCCGCGCGTCGGGAGAAAGCTCCATCAACTGCATGACCCGGCGTGCGCCAGCCAGGAAGCCGTCCGCTCCGGTGGCTTCCAGCACCACGCCGGCATCGTCCACGGTGAGCCGGTAGGCTTCCTGGTCCTCAAGGGGGGGATCGGCCGGCCGGATGATCATGCGGGCCCATCGGGGTGTGAGGTCGGTGGTGGCGTGGATGCGGACCCTTTCGGGCACTTGCTCTTCGAGCATCCCAGCCGCTCCCCGTGCGCCAGCATCGTCGGGATCGTGGCGCACGTGCATGGGCGAGGGGATCATCCCAGGCCCGTCGAGGAACCTCAGCGTTGTCGGCTTGGGGATGAGGGTGTCCCGTACTTCCTCGCGCGAGACCACCACCATGCGGACGGTGTCTTCCGGTTCCATGGCCCTGTCCACGCGCGCACAGGCGGCGAGTACAAGCACCATCAAGCATCCAAGCACGAGCTGTTGCGTACGCATACCTGCTGACCCTCCCCGGGAGGAAATTGTGCGCATCGTGCATCCTCTCCGTGTGCGGCGGCGAGCAGAAATGTCGCGGGGGTCCCATTCCGTGTGCGGGCGGTGGCGGATTCCGTTGACCTGAGGGCGGTACAGGCTGTCTCTGGCCGGTTCTGTGCCCGCGGACGCACCCCGCCGCCGGCGCCCACCACAACCTCCGCACCCGGAAATCGCCCGATGCCTGAGCTATTGAACAAGACCGGCCCTATTGCCCAGGTCGCCAACATCATCCGCGAGAACGACCGATTCCTTGTCGTCAGCCATTTGCGGCCCGATGGAGACAGTCTGGGCTCACAGACGGCGCTCCTGCTGGCGTTGCGTGCGCTTGGCAAGACGGCTTCCGCATGGGCCGTGGAGCCGATTCACCGCAAGTGGTCCTTCCTCCCCGGCGTCCACCACATCTCCACGGAAATGCCGGACTGGACACCGGAGGTCACCCTGGTCGTGGACTGCGGGGCCGCCTACCGCGTGGCGGAGGGTTTTCAGCCTGTCGGGAAGGTGGTTGATATAGACCACCACCTCAGCAATGACATGTTTGGCGACGTGAACTGGGTGGACACGGAGGCCTGCGCCACGGGTGAGCAGATATACGCCCTGCTGGCCGAGCTGGACGTTCCGCTCTCGCCGGAGATCGCGAGCTGTCTGTACGTCGCCGTCATGACCGATACGGGCGGGTTCCGCTTTTCCAACACGACGGCGCAGGCTTTCCGCATCGCGGCGGACTGCGTGATGGCCGGGGCCGACCCGGCAGAGATCGGGCTCCACATTTTCGAGACGCGTCCGGCGGGGGAGTTCCTCCTGCGCGCCAAGGTCTTTGGCTCCCTCCACTTCGAGTACGACGGCGCCCTGGTCTGGAGCGAAATCCACATGGTGGACTACGACGCGGCGGGTGGCGAGGAGGTCGAACCCGAGGGGCTGTCCAGCGAGATCCGCGGCATCGAAGGCGTGGAGATCGCCGTGCTCCTGCACGAAATGCCCGAGGGGACCCTGCGCGTGAACTTCCGCGGCAAGGGCAAGGTGGACTGCAGCCGCATCGCCACGGCCTGTGGTGGGGGTGGGCACTTCAACGCCTCGGGCGCGGTGGTGCGGGGGATGCCCTACGAGGAGGCACGGGACTTCGTGCTCGGCAAGGTCCGGGAGGCCGTCGCCGATTGGAAGTCCGCAGGGGGGATCTGACCGGAACCCGGATTTGGTGCGGGATGGGTGGCGTTACTTCCTGCGCGGCCCGTCCCATCGCACGTCCAGATCGTGCTCGATGCCGATCAGGTTGAGGACCTTCGCGGTCATGAAATCCAGCATGTCGTCTATCGTCTTCGGGTTCGTGTAGAAGCCCGGCATGGCCGGGACGATGTGGGCTCCTGCTTCGGAGAGCGTGGTCAGGTTCCGCAGGTGGATGAGGCTGAAGGGTGTTTCCCGGGGAACGATGACGAGCGGGCGTGCCTCCTTCAGGAACACGTCCGCGCAGCGCGTGAGCAAATCCTCGCTGAATCCGTGGGCGATGGCGGCACAGGTCTTCATGCTGGCAGGTATGACGACCATGGCGCGGGCGTTGAAGGTGCCGCTGGCCGGGCGGGCGGCAATGTCCCGGATGCCGTAGCGGACGATGCGCTCCTCGTGCCCCGGTTCAAGCCGGAGCCAGTCTCCAAGGGGCGATCCGCTTCCCACGCCTGGCAGGTTCTCCTCCTCCTGCATGACCCGCCACCCACTGGCCGTGACCATAAGGTGCACCGTCCAGCCGAGCCGTGACACGGTCTCGACAAAGCGCATTCCGTAGCGGATTCCGCTGGCGCCGCTGATTCCCACAACAAGGTGCTTTCCGGGTGTCACGATGGCCTCTCCGGCAGTTTGTCTCCAATGTGCAAGGCCGCGATGCCGAAACTGAGCGCGCAGTGCCGCACCCGGCCGAAGCCCTCCCGTTTCATGATCCGGGCCAGTTCCCGCCGCCCGGGAAAGTGCAGCACCGACTGCGGAAGGTAGAGGTAGGCCGACCGGTTCGAGATCAGGGCCCCCAGCCGTGGCAGCACGTGCAGGAAGTAGGGGTAATAGAGGGTCTCAACCAGCTTGTTGCCGGGACGGGAGAACTCCAGCACCGCCAGCCGTCCCCCCGGACGCAGGACTCTGTGGATTTCCCGCAGGGCGCCCTCCAGGGATTCCATGTTCCGGATTCCAAACGCGATGGTCACCAGATCCACGCTGCCGGAGGGCAGAGGGAGCCGCAGGCCATCTCCTTCCACCCAGTGGACGGAGCCCGCCGGGTTCCGGGCGCCTTTGCGCTGCGCGATCCGGAGCATGGGAGCCGTGAAGTCCATTCCGACGACGGTGCAGGCGGGATGTGCCTTGCGGCGGAGTGCCAGGGCAAGGTCCCCCGTCCCGCAAGCCAGATCCACCACCCGGCGGTCCGACGGGCGGAGGGCCTCCCGCACCGCGAGGTTGCGCCATGCCACGTCGGTTCCCGCGCTGAGCAGCCGGTTCAGCAGGTCGTAACGATCGGAAATCTCGCCGAACATGTGGCGAATGCGCGTGGCCTGCTTGCCGGGGGGTGGTGGGGGTTGTTGTGGCAGAGTGGCAGTCCTCCCGGGCCGAGTTCCGTCTTGCGGCTGGAGCAGGTGTTTCCTAGCGTCCGGCGGCCGCCGTGGTGATCCCCCGGGACCGGTCACGGCGGCGTTTCCACGAATCAAACGCCACGGCCCGGCCGCAAGTCTCATTCACCGGACTGCGCAACGCGATTCAGCCAACACCGAAAAACCAACAGAAACGGTCATGCGGAAAATCCCGAACATCCTCCTCGCCACCCTCATCGCCGCCGTGCTGCTCCCGGCGTACCTCCTCAAGGCCGAAGCCCCGCCAGAAGTCCGACTGGAAGTCATCCGGACGGCGCCGCTGGAGCGGACCGCCGACCCCAGCAGAGTTCACCTGCTGGAAGACCTTCAGGAGATCCCAAACACCTACTGGGCGCACGGCACCTACGGCGACGTGATACTGCGCAACGACCTGGCGGCGCTCGTCTTCGGGGCCATCCCGGGGGAGGGCGAACCGCCCAATCAGATGCGGCAGGGGAGCATCCTGGACATTTTCACATCCCCGAGTGCCCCGGAGAACTTCCACCTCGTCCAGCCGACCACCCGGCACGATGGCCAGGGCCGCACGGTCCTCGCCACCGCCATTGACTACTGGGAGGACGAGGAGGAAGGCGTGGCCTACGTCGCCGTCTTTGGTGAGGACATGAACTTGGACGGGCTGGACGTGGACACCACCTACAAGATGCGGCGGAGCTGGCCCGGCGCGCGCGCAACGACTACCGTGACCAACAACAGCAGCGAGGAGATGACCCTGCCTGTCCTCGGGGATTACGTCGGCTGGGGGGCCATGGGGGTGTTCATGGCCGGCTCGGGCTGGGCGAATCGGGCGGGTCTGCTGACGGACGCGGAGTTCGTCTTCGGCCGGTTGTATGACTCCCACATCATGTTCGCCCCGTTGGAAGGGCTGATGGACGTGCAGCACCAAGTGCGCCACAGCATTCTCGTCTATGACCGGGACGTGACACTCGCGCCCGGCGAGTCCGTGGAATACGAGCGTTGGATCCTCACTGCCCAGCGCGATCCCGGCCGGCTGTTCAGCTTCGTCAACGAGCGCAAGGACAGGGAAAAGCGCGGCATCATGGCCGGCAGAGTGCAGGAGAGGGTGAAGCTGGATGACGGCCGGATGCAGGACGCCGGCGTCGTGCCCAACTCGGAAGTCCGCATCTCCGTCATCCGCCGGCCGGACCTTCCCCGGGAATACGTCAACAGGCCGTATATCTACACGATGACGGACGATAACGGGAACTTCCAGATCACACTCCCGCCCGGCGAGTACACCGCCTCCCCGGCGCACCCGGCAAGGCTCTTCAGCCCTTCCAGCACCGCCATCCGCATCCGGGGCGGCGAGGTGACCGCCGTGGACCACGGTGTCTCCGCCGCGAACACCTTCGTGTTTGAAGTGGTGGACGCAGAGACCGGCAAGCCCATGCCCGCCAAGCTGACATTCGAGCCTCTGCGCGACACTCCGGAGCCCGACCTCGGGCCGCCCGGAAGCCTCCGGAGTTACAACGTTGTCTATTCGCGGACCGGGAGCGGGCTCGTGGAACTTGCTCCGGGCAACTATCGCGTCATCGCCTCACACGGCAACGAATACCACATGGAGGAGAGGCGCGTCCGGGTGCAGTCCGTCCGCGCTGAGAAGACCCGCTTCGAAATGCGCCGCGCCTTCGAGCCGGAGGGCTGGATTCCCGCGGACATCGCAGTCATGACGGAGGCCAGCCCGCACTCCCGTATTACACCGGAGGACCGGGTGGTCACTGCCCTGGCGGAGGGGCTCAAGTGGATCGTCACGGCCGACGCCAACCAGGTGACGGACCTGCAGCCGGTCGTCGAGCGCATGGGCTTCGCCGAACGGCTGCTCGCCTCGCCCGGCTTCCGCCTCACCAGCACTGTCCACCGCAACACCGGAGAGTATGTGTTCTTCCCGCTCGAACTCTGCGACAATCCCTCCGGACTGGATTTCGACGGCGTGAAGGAGGCCTCCACACCCGCGGAGGCAATGGAGCGGCTCCGGGCCGTGTGCGCGGACGCCGTGCTGACCGCCGGCCGGCCCGTCTTCCCGCAGGTCGGCATGCTGACACTGCAGGGCTACGACTACCGCACCGGCGCCTTCCCGGAGGGGGAGATCATCGCCGACGTGGACGCGTTCCAGATTTGGGAGGGCAAGCGCCAAGCCGTTATTCCCCAGTCCCTTGACGCATATTACAGCCTGCTCGCCCTCGGCCACCGCGTGGCACCCGTTGCCTACAGCCTCTCGGCAGGCACCTTCAACGAGGAGCCCGGCTACCCGCGCCTCTACGTCCCGAGCGAGACCCGGGACCCGCACGACCTTAACCCTGCGCAACTGGCCGCCAGCATCAAGGAAGGCCGCGCCATGATCACCAACGGGCCCTTCATCCACCTGAGCGTCAATGGCGAGCCAATGGGCTCCACCGTGACGGCGGAGAACGGGTACGTGGAAGTGGAGTTGGCCGTCTATACACCCAACTGGGCGAATGTATCCGACATCACCGTGAACCTCAACGGCCAGTTCGTCCGCAAGTTCATCATTCCCGCCGGTGCCGTGGACAAGGAGCGTGGCCGCGTCTATCCCACTTCGGACGACAGGGAGGTGGAGCGCTTCCGGCTCTCCGTGCGCGAGGACTCCGTGCTGACCGTCGTCGTGGAGGGCGATCCGGCGCTCCCGCAGGACCCGGTCAACCCGTTCATGCTGCTGACCGAGGACCTGCAACCCGCAAGGGGGCAGCGCACCTTTGCGATCAGCGCGCCCGTCATGATTGATGCCGATGGTTCGGGTACCGTGGACCTCAGGCTCCCCGACCCGGCCGAGGAGGCACCCGAGGAGTACGTACCACCGTTCTGATGCAGCCGAGACCCGTGCCGTGAATCGCGAAGCCGAGTTCCGCGAGGCCATCTGCGAGGTGGGCCGCCGCCTCTGGGCGAGGAACTACACCGCGTCCAACGATGGGAACATCTCGTTTCGGCTGGCCGAGAATCGCGTTCTCTGCACGCCCACCATGGTGTCCAAGGGCTTCATGGACCCCGAGAGCCTTGCCCTTGTGAACCTGGACGGCAGGCAGACGGGCGGCCCGCTGCCGATCACGAGCGAAATCCGTCTGCACCTGCACCTCTACCGTCACCGGCCTGACATCCGCGCGGTCGTCCATGCCCATCCGCCTCACGCCACGGCTCTGACCCTCGTGCGGGAGGAGCTTCCGCGCTGGATTCTGCCCGAGGCGGAGGTGAACCTTGGCCTGCTCCCCATCGCCCCCTACGCCACGCCAGGCACGCAGGAGTTTGCCGAAGCCATCAACCCGTGGATGGACGGGCAGGATGCCTTCCTTCTCCGCAATCACGGAGCCGTGACCGTCGGCGTGGACCCCTACGACGCCTACTACCGAATGGAAACCGTGGAGCAGTACTGCCGCATTCTGCTGCTGGCATGCCAGCACGGCGAACCCCGCCAGATTCCCCCCGAAGGGCGGGAGGCCCTGGCTGCTCTCAGGGAGAAACTTGGCCCGGCCGGTGGTGGCGCACAGGAAGCGGGGCGTTTCGAGCCGCTGCGCGGACCGCTTACGGACGCGCCCAAGCCGAGCCCGCTGGCGCGGCGTCCCCCGGCCTCATAGCACTTCGCACTCGATACCAGCGATCCGGCAGAAGGTCACCAGCTCCTCCGTCCAGTCGCCGTAGGTCCCATGGACGTGGTTGCAGTTGAAGCCCTCGATGAAGGCTTCCGGCGTGCAGGTGAGCCGCGCGTAGGCGTGCGGCCAGTTGTCCTGCACCCCACGGGCGATCTCCTCGTCGCGAGCCTCGCCGAAGCTGACGAATTCGCCGCGCGCGATGACCATGCGATAGCGGTTTGTGTCGCCGGAGCGCGTCAGACGGGCCAGCGTCACCTCTCCGGGTGCTGCGATATGGTAGACGGAGGCACCGCCCGCCGGGAAGTAAAACCCTTCGGGCCGGAATTCCGTCTTTGCAAGGTTCTCCGCCGGATCGAAGGATTTCGCGGCGAAGTACGTGGCGTGCTGCCCGGAGTTGCAAAGGTCCCACACCCCCAGGTCCGCGTGATAGTGCCGTATATCCGCGAAGAGGACAGGCAGACCGCTCAGGAGCTTGAACACCTGCATGGTCAGGGCGGCGTCCATGTCCGCCTCGGTTGAGCAGACGATTGGCTCGTGCGGCTCGCCCTCCGGGCCGTAGGGGTCGTTGAGGAACGCCTCCGCGACGTCGGCGGTGGCAAAGTGCTCCGTCAATTCCCGCTGCCCCTTGATGCCGCAGAAGTCGTATCCGAACTCCGAGCAGAGGTCCCTTGTGGCGTAGTACATGCCGAGCTGGCGCCGGAGCAGCTCCTCCGTCAGGCGCATCTCCGCATCCGGCTCCGTCCAGTGGATCTTGCGGACGTGCTTGCGCAGATACTCAAGCGCAGCCGGAATCCGTTGCCCCTCGCGCATCTCGATTTCCGCACGCCGGACCAGCTCGAACTGGTCAATATGGTCCACATCCACACCGAACATCTTCATCCAGAGCGCCGGGTCTGCCACCGCCGTGTCTATACCGAGCGACCGGCCGCCAATCAGGGCGTAGGTCTGCCCCTTCAGCCGGTGGAAGGCCGAAATGGCGAGTATCCGCGCACGGAGCCGGCGATACACCCCCTCGTCCGTCAGGTCGCCGAATGACTTGAAGAACGGAATCCCCACCTGGTCGAGAGAACCCGCGTTGGCCAGCATCCCGACCAGCCCGGGATACTCAGGGTTGACGCTCGCGTGCATCAGGACGGGCTGCGGGCAGAATTGGGCCGCAACCCTTGCATACTGCGGCCAGGCCCACACGCTGAAGTTGAAGATCACGCAGTGAACCTGCTCTGCGGTCATCTTGCGCCCATTCCTCGCGGCCAGGTCGTTGCGCCAGATGACCTCGTCCCCTGTCACGACCTCGAACCCGTCGCGCTCCAGCCGTTCCGCAAGCTCCCGGAGGAACCGCTCGTTCACCGCCTCCAGTGGCTTCTGGAGGAAGTCGCGTCCGTCTCCAAACGTCAAGATGCCGACCCTGATGCCGCTCTTCATGTTGCTTCTCCTTCGTGGGGTGGAATCGTGACCCGCTCCGGGCCGTGTCAGCTTCGCGCCATGATCTTGCGCGTCTCCATGAACTGCTTATACATCTTATGGAACACCTTGTACTTCTTGTCATGATACCTGCCGGCAGCCGGGCACGGGGTGATGCGCTCCGCCACGCCGTTCATTTCCGTCATGCATTCGGGCAGGCCGGGGTAGAATTCTCCGGCCACGGCCCCCAGCATTGCCGCGCCGAGGAGTACGGCTTCCGGCTCGCGCGGAATAATGATCGGGCAACCTGTGGCATCCGCGTGCTCACGCAGGTAGATGCTGCTCTTCGTGCCGCCGCCACAGGCCACGATCTCCTCGATCGCGTAGCCCTTCTCGTTCATTGCCTCGATAATGTGGCGTGTCCCGTAGGCGATTGCCTGCACGGTTGCGTAGTAGGTGAGGACCAGGTCCTCGACGGAATCCTCAAGAGTCAGGCCCCACACCGCGCCCTTGAGCGAGGGGTCCGCCCTTGGGGAGCGGTTGCCGTGGAAGTAGGGGAGCACATGGCGCTCCTCCGTCAGCATGGCGGGCACCATGAGTTCCTCGCGCCGGGCCATCTCCTCCACCAGCTCGTCCGCCACCGTATGGACGGAGGTGCCACGGTGCTTTGCCTCCTTCTCCAGCTCTCCGGTCCGGCGGTGCGTATGCAGCACATGGTCAATCAGGGCGCCTGTTGCGGACTGGCCTCCTTCGGTGAGCCACATCTCCGGCACCATGGCCGAGTAGTACGGCCCCCATACACCCTTGATGTAGCGGGGCTGGGGCGAGACGGCCATGTGGCAGGAGGAAGTGCCGCCGATGAGCGCCAGCGTCTGCTCCAGCCTCGCCGCGGTGAGCCTGCTGCCCGCCGCGGCGCCCAGCATTCCAATCCCGCCCGCGTGGGCGTCTATCAGCGCCACCCCGACCGGCGTTCCTTCAATCAGACCAAGTTCCTTTGCGGCGGTGCGGGTGAGACCGCTCCCCACGGGTTCTCCCATCGGCCGAACGACCCGCCCGATGCGTGCGAAGTCCTCCCGGGGGAACTCTTCGAGTCCGATCTCCTCCCAGAAGCTGCCATCCCACTTCCCCACGGAGGCTGCGTGCTTCCGGCCCTTCGCGTGGCCCTGGTAGGTCCACTTGCACACAGTCGTGCAGAGCGACCGGATATCCACGCCGGTTGCGCGGAAGGTCAGAAAGTCCGGCAGGTCCAAGAAGAAGCCCGCCTTGCGGAAGGTGCTCGTGAGGTTCTCCTTCAGCCAGAGGAGCTTGGGCGGCTGCATCTCCGGCGAAATCGCCCCGCCCACGTAGCGGAGGACCTTGTGGCGTGTGG
>SLOM01000071.1 GCA_007132505.1 Candidatus Sumerlaeota bacterium | reverse complement strand
TCCTGGGGCTGCTGCTCACGCCGATCATGATTCTGGTCGGTCTCGCTGCGCTCGCGTACATCATCATTGGCGCCGTCAATGCCAGCAACGGTTACGTCTACGCCTATCCGCTGGTCGGGGACTTCATGGCCGAGAAGGCCGGTACCTCATCGGCCCAGCCGCAGCAACCAGGTCCGGCCGGTGGAGCGGAGCAGGGCCAGCAGCCCGGTTTCCCGCACGCCGAGGATGACCAGCCCCGCGGAAGCGAGCCTCCCTCCGAGCCGCCACGCCAGCCCTGATCCCGGCCGGCCCTCAGGCCAACGGAGGCTCGGGCACTCCCTGGGGCAGCAGGCCGTGGCGAAGCAGTTTTTCTCGGAATAGCGCCAGACCTTCCAGCTCCCGCGGCCCCAAGCCAAACCGGACGGCATTCGTGAGATAGTCAACCACCCCCAGCGGTCCGCCGCAGGGGGTGGTTTCTTCGTCCGGCAGGCGGGACACGATCTCCGCGATGCGGGCTGTGCCGCGTTCGCGGGCTTGGGCGAAGGCCGAGCATTCCTCCACGGTCAGTTCCAGTCCCTCCCGCACCCACCAGGCAGCGAAGACGAACGGCAGTCCTGTCTGGCGATGCCATTCACCACCCAGGTCAAGCTGCAGGGGGAAGGTGCCCTGTAGGGCCAGAGCCGCGTCCCCGATGACAAGGAAGGCGTCCTCCGGCAGCGCACCCCACGTCTCCCGCGGAGTCAGCGGCGCGGGCGCGACACGCAGCTCCGGGGCAAGGCCATGGCCCTCCTTCAGCAGCACTTGAAGTAGGTGGATGCTGGTGAGCGAGGCACGATCGAGAAGCACGGCCCGCACTTCCGGCAGCGGCACTTTCGAGTAGAGGACAACACTGCGCACCGGGCCCTCGCTGCCGATGGCGGCGCCGGGTACGAGCCGGTAACGCGGCGCCCTGCGGAGGCCCTCGAAGCTGGAGACGGCGGCCACGTCCACCTCGCCGCGTTCGAGCAGTTCCGCCTGCACGCGCGGGGTGGCCCGCACCCAGCCCTCACGCGGGAAATCGCCGTCAAGACCCTCCAGAAGGGGGAGAACGTTCAGGTAGGGCACGATTCCGAGCCGGAGGGGACGCATCCTTGGGATGCCGCGCCGGGTCACGGCTCCGGCACAAGGGTGGGCTCCGGGAGCGGATCCCCCCGCCAGCCGCGCTCAATCTCCGCCAGCCAACCTGCGTACGCCTCGTGCATGACCGGCCGCGGGTTTTCCAGCTCCAGCAGGCCCTCCAGACCCCTGCACTGGCACTTGAGCCCGCTCAGCGTGGCGGCGAAGAGGGCGCTTCGCAACTCCGAGCCGGTTCGGAGGTATTCCATGAGGAAGCCTGCGGAGAAACTGTCGCCACAGCCGGTGGTGTCCACGATTTCCAGGCCGGGAAGGGCCGGGACCCGGGCGTAGCGCAGCCCGGCGCCATCCGCCTCACGCCATGCCAGGGCGGCGCCCTGACCCCCAAGCGTCAGCGTGGCAATCCGCGGCCCGGGGTGCGAGAGCAGGAGCGCCGCGGCCGCCCGGAAGTCCTCTTCCTCCTCTGGATGGAAGCCGAAGAATCGCTCCGCCTCCCATTCGTTCCCTTGGACCATGTCCACGCTGCGGAACCACTCCGGCCAGCCGTGGAAGCGGTGGCCCTTCACGGGGACGCCGTTTTCCCGCTTCCGCCCGAGGTTGTGCACGTCAAGGTACACCGGTCCGCGGACCAGCCGGCCCAGCCTGCGGAAGGTGTGGAGGTCCAGTTCGTGCCCGCTGATGAAGTTCACCACGGCGGCGTCACACTCCGCCGCGCCGGCGATCTCCTCCGGCGCAAGCGGTGGAGAGACCACCTTCATGTGCTCCCTGCGCGAGGTGGGGGTCACGTAGCGCAGGATGTTGGAGTCGGTGCCTGCCTCCTGGGGGTAGAGGTGGGAGAGGTCCACGTTCGGCAGATCCGCCAGGATGGTCCGGCGCAGGTGGGCGAGGTGTTCCGGGGAGAGGCGGCCGAAGGGCACGAGCTGATGCTCCGGTCCGGCCGCGGCGGACAGGGCGACGAGGTTGTAGAGTATCCCGCCGAAGGACTCAAAGCACGTCCCGTCAAGGGCGTATATCTCGTCGTGCATTACGGTGCCGAACAGTCCGATACGCATGGCAGGAGGCGGGTGCTGTGGGTCCTTGGGGGATTGCCGGCGGGGCGCATGGCCACCCGGATCGTGAAGAGAATTCCCGGCGTGGAGCGAACAGGAACAACCCGAAAGTCCCCGAGGGGGTGTATCCCCCGACTTCGTGGGATGGTGTCCGTGACCCACTTGGCAGCGGTCCACCGAACCCTGCGAGACCTGCCCGATCCCGCAGGGTCGGGTAGAGGCGAAACAACGCACCAAAACAGCGAAAATACCCGCGGATGCAGACCCACTCGCAGGAAATTTCCGTTCTGCTGTTCGGCCGGATGGCGTGCTCCGGCCGGAAGGAATCATCCGCCGGTTTCGCCGATTCACGGCGATAAGGGGCGGTTGCGTTTCATCCCGGGGGACCCC
>SLOM01000179.1 GCA_007132505.1 Candidatus Sumerlaeota bacterium | reverse complement strand
GCGTTGTCCCAGGCGGTTCCTCCGCCGTCCCCCATCGCGTAGTAAAGCATTCCGTCCGGCCCGAAGGCTATCCACCCGGCGTTGTGGTTCGTGGCGGGCTGGGGAATTTCGAGAAGAATCTCCTCCGAGGCCAGGGCGGGCGAGTTGGAGGCCGGGTCGTCGTTCGTGAGGCGCGACAGGATGGAGGTCAGTCCCGGTGTTTCGGCCGTGTAATTGATGTAGAACTGGCCATTATCCATGTAGTCCGGATCGAAGGCGAGGCCGAGCAGCCCTCGTTCGCCGCCGGTGCGGATTTGCGCGGAAACGTCCAGGAAGACTTCCACGTCACCCGGCGCCGGGTCCGGGGTGTTGGGTACGGTGTATATCCGGCCAAGCTGGCTGACGACGAAGAACCGGTCCGGGTCGCCCGGCGCCTGGGTCATGTAGAGCCCCTGCTGAAATCCAAGCTGAGGGAAGACGCGTTCCAGCTCAATGGCGTTCGCGACGTCCGGCGGAAGCGCCTCCGCGGGGGCTGGCGCCGGCGAAGCCAGCACGGAGACTCCAAGAAAGAGTGCGGGGGTGTAGGTGAGACGTGTGAGCATTGTGGGGAAACCTCTTCGGGTGGGCTGGAGCCAGAGAGTGGGCGGTGGAGGACTCCTGTCAACTCCGGGTATTGGCGATGCAGGGGGCGGGGTGTGTAAAGTTTACATTCTGCTCGCACCCGGTGCTGGATTCATGGCGCGCGGGGTTTCCCGTGTAAACCTGACGTGAACTCCGAGCTGCCAGACCACGGGACGCCCCCGCGGCCTGAGGACCGCTCCTGATGGCGGCTCAAAACCAGTAATTTCAGTGACTTACGAAGGCGTCGCGGTGCTCCGGGACAAGCGGCGCTCCCGTCCTCCACGCGGTGTGAAGAGGGGAGATTTGAACCGATAGTGCTTGACCCGTGGGTGCGTAACCGCTTTTACACTCCCTGAGGCTCTGAAGATTCAATCACCCAAGGAAAGGGGAGCAGCCGGGCCTCGCCCACCCGGCCAACGTCAACATGGTCCGCACATCAACACCCCGCCAACCCACCGGAAGGCCGGTGATGCTTGCCGCCGCCGGACTGCTCCTGGCGGCGTTTGCCGCCACCGCCGCTGCCTCCCCCACCCCTGTGGCCGTTACCGCCAGCACGCCGGAGGACCCGGACGACCGGTTCGCCGCCAGCCACACCATCGACGGCGACTTCTCCACGCGCTGGTCCAGCGCCCATTCCGAACCGCACTGGATCGCCTGGGATTTTGGCGAACCGGTGGAACTCGTGGGCCTGCGCCTTCATTGGGAGACGGCCTATGGCCGGGACTACGACATCGAGGTCTCGGACGATGGGGAGGAATGGGAGACCGCCTACAAGTGGCGCGAGGGAAGCGGCGGGGTGGACGAGGTGTACTTCGGCCTGCGCGAGACCCGCCACGTTCGTATGTACGGCATCCGGCGGGCCACCGGGTGGGGCTTCTCGATCTTTCAGACGGAGTTCCTCGGCCCGGAGGCGCTGCGCACCTTCGAGGCTTCCGCCGAGGGAACCGACGGTCCGCCCGAGGCGATCATGAACGGCGATCCCGATTCCGGCTGGGCGGTGACACGCGCCCCGGGACAGCCGCGGCCATGGATTCAGGTGAATTTCCCGGAGGTGACAGCCTTCGGAGGGCTTGCGATCAACTGGACAGACGGCGCCGGCACTCCCTGGAGCCTGCTTGCCCGGGAGCAGACGGACGGCGAATGGGCGGAGATCGGCCGTTCGCCCGGCGGCGACGAGCTGGAGGAAATGTACCTCGAAGCCACCGAGGCCATCTCGCTGCGCATCGAGCTGCACCTCGGCGAAGGTGCCTCCGCTGGACTGGGAGAGGTACAGCTCAAGGGTCCCGACGAAACATGGAACCCGACACGGCATTTCGAGATGCTGGCACGCCGGCTCCCGAACGGGGCCTTCCCGTGGTGGCTTCGGCGTGAACAGGGCTTCTTCAATGTCATCGGGCGCCCGCGCGCCCACCACGTGAGCCTCATGGACGAGGACGGCCGCATCGAGCCGGTGAAGGATGCCTTCAGCGTCACGCCGCTCCTCGTGCACGACGGCCGGCTCCTGACAGCACGCAATTTCGAGACGGACCAGACGCTGCTGGACGGCTGGGCGCCGGTCCCCGCGGCGCACTGGTTCGGCGAGGACGTCAATCTGCGCGTCGAAGCAGCCGACGGCTCGGACCACCACACGGACGTGCTCTATACAGTGATGAATCCCGGAGCGGAGGAATGGGAGGGAGCCCTGGTGCTTGCGCTGCGGCCGCTCCAGATCAATCCGCCCTGGCAGCGCGGAGGCTTCTCCGCCGTGAACGAAGCCTACTGGGACGGGACGGATGGCGTCCTGGACGTGAACGGCTCCCCGGCCATGCTCTTCTCGCCCGTGCCGGAGACCGGCGGCGTGCACGGACGTGATGACCACGATGTGGCCGAGCTGCTGGCACGGGGTGAAACACTCGCCCGCCGTGCCGAGGACGAGGACGGGCTTGTCTCGGCCGGCTGGAGACACGATCTGCAGCTCGGCCCAGGCGAGGAGTTCCGCCTGCTGGTGCGCTACAGCCTGGATGGCTCGGTGCCGGTGCCCGTGGAGACACCGCCCTGGGCCGCCTTTGACCAGATCCGCCGCGAGGCACTGCAGCGTTGGAGCCAGGCCACCGGCGACTGGGAGCTGGACGCACCGGACCCGCGGCTCGAGCCGTTCGTCCGCTCAAACCTGGCGTATCTGCTCGTCAACATGGACGGGCCGGCTATACAACCCGGGACACGGAATTATCAGCATTCGTGGATACGCGACGGCAGCATCAGCGCCACCGCCATGCTCTTCTTCGGCCTTGAGGAGCCCGTGCGGGACTACGTGCGGTGGATGACAACGCTGGTGGAGGAGGACGGTTTTGTCCGCTTCCTTGTGGACGCGCAAACCGGCGAGATGGCGGGCTGGACGGCCGACTGGAAGGAGTACGACTCCTTCGGGCAGTACGCCTATCTCGTGCGTGAGTTCGTGGAGGTCACGGGCGATCGCGCCCTGGCGGAAGAGGCATGGCCAAGGGTCCGTGCCGCGATGAACAAGGCCGCGCGCCTGCGCACGGAGCGCACCGGTCCCGAATGGGAAGGTACCGAATTCGAGGGCATCCTGCCCGAGTCCAACAGCCACGAGGGCTACTTTCCTGCCGCCCACAGCTACTGGGATGTCTTCTCCACGCTGCGCGGCCACGCGGATGCAGCATGGCTCGCGGAGCTGCTCGGCATGCCCGATGAAGCGGAGCACTTCCGCCGCGAGGAGGAGCTTCTGCGCGAGGGCATGCTCATCTCCATGCAGCGCGTCCGCGAGATATACGGACTGGACACCATCCCCGCCAGCGCCGACCTCGGTGATTTCGACCCCACCTCCACCTCCATCGGCATCATGTTCGCCGACGAGCGCGACACGCTGCCCAGCGCGGAGCTTCACGCAACATTCGACCGCTACATCGAGGAAGCACGGGAACGGGCCCGCGGCGGGGACCTTGCCTCGTCGTACACCGCGTACGAGGGCCGGAACGTTGGGGCGCTCCTCCGTCTGGACCGCAAGGAGGAGGCGCTCTGGCTGATGGATTGGCTGCTGGAGGACGCAACACGCCCGCCCGGCTGGAATCACATGGGCGAGGTGACCCACCCCGACCCGCGCCAGCCGGCCTACATTGGCGACATGCCCCACACCTGGGTTGGCTCCGGTGTCATTCATGCGATCCGGGACATGTTCCTCTATGAAGACCGGGACGCGCTCGTGCTGGCCGCGGGGGTGACGCCGGAGTGGTTTGAAGAGGGCGTTGGGATCGGGAACTGGACCACGCGCTGGGGTGCGGCAAGCTACCGGCTTGAGATGGAGGACGGCTTCGGGCCAGTCCTGCGCTTGGAAATCGAACGGACCCCACCCAACGGGTTCCGGGTGCCCGAGGGCGTGACCCTCTTTGTGAACGGCAGGCGGGAATAGGAGGTCCGCAGGCCGCTCCGGCGCGGGTGTTTGGAGCGTTACGGGTTGACGGACCGGACCAACGAAGGTAGCGCTGACTCCTCCCGGTTGTTTCCAACGACAGCCAGGAAAGAACGTCGTCCTTGCGCTGCGGCCGGACGAACCGCAGCGCAAGGCATTGCTCACGCTTTCCGGAGGAGGTCTCCATGCCGCGCATTCTCACCGCCCTGGCCCTGGGCGGCATGTTTTTCCTGTGCACCACCGCCATCACCGCCCAGCCACCCGCCAACTACCAGGCCCTCTGGGAGCGGTACTTTCCCGTGGAGGTCCTCCCCGAGACGCGCGAGGAGATCGAACCCGGCGCCGTGGAGACGCTCCCCAAGGGAATGGAGGGGCCCATCACGCCGCATATTGACGAGGACTTCGTGGTCCTTGGCTACGTGCAGACGAATACGCCGGCGGCCGGGTACCACTGGCAGGCGCTGACCCACGTCGCCATCCCCTTCACCGATTTCAACGCCAACGGCGAAATCGTCAATCCCGGCTCGTGGACAGGCCGGCACGAGGCCTTCCAACCCGGCGGCGCGGCGGACCGCTACGGGGTGAAGGTGCTCCTCACGCTGCGCAACGCGGGCTTCAGCCTCTCCATCCTCGACACGGTGATGCAGGACCCGGCGCGGCGCGCCACGCTCATTCAGAACGTCCGCGACGTGATCAACACCAACCCGGACAATTTCGGCGGCATCAGCCTCGATTTCGAGCCGGTCTGGGGGCCCGCCACGCGGGACGGCATCACGGCCTTCATCGAGGAGCTGGCCGCCATCCCCGAGCTGGAAGGCAAATCCCTCTCGAAATACGTGGGCCCCACCTACCGGTCCGACCGCGACGATCCGGCCGCGTGGGCGCAGCACCTCGACTTCATGAATATCAGCTGCTACCCGTGGTCCGGCTCGTGGAGCAACACCGCCACGAGCATCGTGCCGCGGAACAACTACTCAACGCACGTGGACCTGTTTCTGACCAACGGCTGCCCGCCGGAGAAAATGGTCCTGACGCTTGGTTCCTACGGCTTCTCGATGCGGACCCAGGAGGCCGCCTATGGGGCGTCCAAGATCTCGAACATCAGCTCCACCGGATTCGCGGACTCGCAGTTCGAGGTGACGCTGGCCGATCCGCTGCGTGACCGCCAGTACCGCATCCCGTCCGAGTCGCCCTGGTACGGCTACCCGTCCGGCGCCAGCTTCATCATGAACAACTACGAGGACCATGTGGGTATAGAGATCAAGACGCGCGACGTGCGGCACTGGTTCCGTGACCAGTACACGGGCCAGCGGCTCCGCGGGGTGGGATTCTGGTCGCTCAGATGGATCGGCTCGAACTCGTTTGGGGGATACCGCTCCCGTGACATGGAAACGGGGACCAATCCCGTCAAGGTGCGCACCTACCCGCACATCTACCAGGTGCTGCAGGAGCTTCTCTCACCCCCCGGCACGCGTCACTTCGTGATGGAAAAGTGGGAGCACCTCGACCCGCGCTGGAGGAACCCCGGAAGCCAGGCGGAGGCCGCCGACCATGTGGGTGTGAACCTCGCAGGGACGGGCCGGACGATCGCCCCCGCCCCCGATGGCGGACCGGAGAACAGCAACTACGCCCTGCGCCTCGACTTTGACTTCCAGCAGGTGCCGCAGAACCGTCTCTTCTTCCGGTTCGAGTTGCTCGGTCATCACGCGCAGACCGGGACCGTGGACCGCGGCGCAGTGAAGGCCCGCCTTCACCAGCACCACCGCGTGGAGATGGACGTCTATACGGACATGGAATACCCGGGACGCTCGCTGCGCATGGTGTTCCTGGACGGCAAGGGGGAGCTGGAGCAGACGCCGCCGTTCCCGCTCGAAGAGACCGGATGGCGCACCATCGGCTGGGACCTCCAGGACCCCGGCGTCAGCGCCTTCCAGACCAGCTTCAACCAGTACCGGAGCGGCGACGGGGTGATGGACACGGCGGGGGGCGGAGAGCGCGACCTGGCCTTCATCGGCGTGGTGGTCGAGGGCGGGGGCCAGGCGGGGACCGGGGCTGTCTATCTGGACGAGCTGCGCTACACGCCCGTCAATCCCGGGGGACGCGACTACGTCATCAACGAGTTCCACTACCGCAGCGCCACGGATCAGTTCGTCGAGATATACGGTCCGGCGGGTACCATCCCGGAAGGGGTCGTTTTGCGGGCCGTGAGCGGCTCGGACGGCGAGGCCACGGCCACGATTTCGCTGGCCGGAGGGGAAATCGAGGAGTTCGCCGGCGGCTACGGCTACTTCGTCGTGGGCCGTGCCGGCGTTCCCAACGTGGACCTGGTGCAGCCGTCGGACTTCCTCAACACCGGCCGGCCGAATGGCATCCAGCTTTACAACACGGTGCACCACACGATCTATGACTCGCTGGTGTACGGGGCCTTCGGCGGCCTCGGGCAGCTCGACGGCCCACGCCAGCCCATCGTGACGAAAAACGGCTGGCCCTACATGGGCGAGATCGGCCCCGGGACGGACGCGGACGGAAACGTCTATACGAAGGGACGCTACCCCGACGGCACCAACACCCACATCAATGCACGGGACTTTACCGCCATGCCGGCCACGCCGGGCGCGCCCAACGCCGGCACCATCCCCACCCCCGCGGTGGGCCAGCCGGTGTTCTTCGATTTCGACACGTCCCTGCCGGAGAAGGCCTACCAGACCTACCAGGCCTTCAACGTGTCCGACCCCGTGGCGGCGGGTCTGCCTCCCTCGCCCGACGGCGGCAACGCGCACCGCTGCGTGGACACCGCGGGCGGTGGCGTGATTTCGTACTTTGGGGACGCGGCGCTCGGCGCCGGCGGGGCAGGCTACCGCGTCACCGGTCAACTCTACCTCCCCGCACCGGACGAGCCGCAGCAGGCTGTCGCGGTCGGCATCTGCGGCCGGCAGGGCAGCACCTTCTTCACCAACTTCCCGAACGCGTCCGGCTACGAGTACGGCTACTGGCTCATCTACGAAAACCGGCCGGGAGTCGGGCTCAACAACGGCAGGCCGGACCACCCGGAGGCCTTCGAATTCGTCCACGCGCATAACGACAATGAGCATCCCTCCCCCGCCACGCTGCTCGGCGGGACTGTCCCGCTGGCGGCCACCGGCGCCAGTGCGGGCAGCTGGGTGGAATTCGAACTCGCCGTCAACCCCGCCGCGGAACCGGACGCACAACTGATTGCACGTATAGACGGAACAGACATCCACAGCGGTCCCATCCCGGAGGGCGGTCCCACCTCGGGAGCCTTCCAGGCCGGGTTCCGCGAGAACCACCCGGGCGGCCCCGCGGACAACGAGGGCACGTGGGTGGACGCCATACGGATCACAAACGTGAACGACCCGGACAGGGAGCCGGCGGATCTATTCATCCTGTACTGAATCCGCGAGTGGAGGATAGCAACGACACGGCTGCCAAGGGCAGGAGGCCAATGCCGATGACTGATTGGAGCATGTTCCCGAAATCGCGACAGACTGGAACACCCTGCGGGTGGGTTCCAGTTGCCTGCGCCGCGCTGATGGCGCTCTGCGTGGCCACACCGGCCGAGCCTGTGGAATTGACCGAGCCAGAGCGGCTCTTCGGTATAGGCACGCTGACAGGGGCCACCTTGCACCCCGGCGGGGAATACTTCGCCACCTGGGGCTGGCGCGGCATTGTCTATCTCTGGGATGCGGAGACAGGCGAGCCGGCCGGGGAAATTCCCGGTGAGGGGGACAGTATCAAGCACGCGGCCTTCTCTCCCGATGGGGATTATGTGCTGATCTCCATGTTCTGGAGGGACGAGGCAGAAATCCGGGACGTGGAAACCGGCGAAGTCTTTCGAACCCTTGCGGGTCACACGGACTGGATAAGGTACGGCGCGTTCTCGGCTGACGGCACACGGGCGATTACCATGAGCACCGACAGGACCGCCATCATCTGGGATGCCGACACGGGCGAGGCACTCCAGACTCTCAGGCATCTGGATTTGATCACTGGCCGGGTCGCCCTCTCTCCCGAAGGCACACACGTGCTTACCAGCGCTGGCAACGGAACGGCCATCCTGTGGGACGTAGAGACGGGCGGGAAGCTACATACGATGGATGCACACAAGGACGACCCAGACCCGTTTGAGTTCGACAGGGACTACTTCGGGCCCTTCGGCTCCGATGAGGGCATGTCTTCCATGCCGGGCGAACCCGCCCCAGGACAGGAGGCAAACGCCGGACGGGCCCCAGACGAAACAGCAGAGCCGGCCGAGGCTTGGGACACGAATGCCTTCGCCGATTCCGAAGAATCGTTCGACCCCATGTCCCTGCTGTCCCGGCCGGTTGTCACGGCGGTGGCTTTTTCGCCGGACGGTGAGTACCTCCTGACCGGGAGTTCACGCGGCACGGTGCGCCTGTGGAACGCCCAGACAGGCGAGGAGGTGCGCAAATTCACGGACGAGATGTACAGTATAGACACCCTGGCCTTCTCACCCAGCGGCGGGCAGTTCCTCGCGGCCGGACTGCGCCGGGATGGGGAGCCGGCAACGAGAAACCAGGTCCTCCTCCTCGACACAGAGACTGGCGAAGTACTCCGGACCTTCAAGGGACATGCGAGAGGGATACTCACTGCAACCTTTTCTCCGGACGGCAAGCGCGTACTGACATCAAGCAGGGATCAGACAGCCCGCGTCTGGGATGCGGAAACCGGCGGGGAGCTGCTCGCAAACCGCGCACACACCGATGACGTCACGGTGACGGCATTCTCTCCGGACGGCACAACCGCCGCGACCGGCCAAGGCCGCGGCACCGCCATCCTTTGGGACAAGGAGAGCGGAGAGGAACTCGGCAGGCTTCTGAGCGACAAAATGGAATTGGGAGCTGTCGTGTTTTCGCCCTGCGGCAAGCAACTGCTCGGGGCGGATTTGTTTGACAGGAGTGCAGTCCTTTGGGACATCTCCACTGGAGAAATACTCCACACCCTCAGAAGCGACTGGATGCCGCTTATCGATGCCGCCTTCTCTCCCGGAGGTGACTTGATCCTTACGGGAGTATGGGTGCACGACGACATCATTGCCCAATTGGACGAGCAGCCGGCGCTCTTAGGAATGCTGCATGGAGTTGCGGCCGCCCTCTGGGACGCAGAAACGGGCGACAGAATCGATTCCTTCCCCACCCATCGCGAGGGCACGGTCGCCGTGGGCTTTTCCCCCGATGGAACGGAAGCCTATATCGCCGACAGGAACGACAGGGTCCGCATCTGGCGTATCGCAACGGACCGGCGCCGCGGGATTTCTCTTTTTGCGGGGCGGAACGCCAGTGTCACAGCCTGCGCCTTCGCACCGGACGGGAGTTGGGTGCTGGCCGGAAGCGAGGACGGGTCGCTCCGGCTGCGGGACATGACGGACGGATCGGTGATCCGGACATTCCCATCGCATGACGAGGCCGTAGCCTACATTCACGTCTCGGCGGACGGCAGCCGCGCCCTGACAATGGACGAATGGGGCACAGCAATCATCTGGGACATCGAAACGGCGGAACCCGAATACACGTTCCGGCTGACGGCGCCGCCCGCCCTGTCCCCCTGCGGCGAATGGATCCTTGCCGCCGGGCCGGCACCCGGTGTGAGCGCACTCTGGCACGCGCCAGCGCGGGAATAGGCGGTGTGCCAAGGCGTCTCCAGGAAACATGAAGCCGCATCGGGTGTCACCCGGCTTATCGGGGTAGCGTCAAGGCTCGGAAGATGAGCTACCATCCGCCAAGACCACCGCGCTTTTGGGGCGCCGTTCCATGCTCCCGCTTCTCCTCCTGATCCCCCGCCACGACGCCACGGTGCCCGGGACCCCCTCCCTTGGATTGCGTCCCAGCTCGTGGGAAGCAACGCATTCGCGGCGAGTGTTGCCCGTTCGATCCATCCTGTCACCACTGCGTGAACTCGCTGCTTCCGAGCAGGGGTTGACACCGCATGAACCGCACCTGAGATTACTCAAATGCTTGGACACCACACCCCAAAAAGGAACGAGGACAAACCCATGAGGTACCTTGGAGGCATTTTGGCGGCAGCGGTGCTTGCTGCCGGGGCCGGCAGCCCCTTGCCGGCGAATCAGGCAACGTTCGACGGCGCCGACTGGTTCGAGCGTGAAATCGGCGAGGGCGTGGTCTGGCGCGCCT
>SLOM01000104.1 GCA_007132505.1 Candidatus Sumerlaeota bacterium | reverse complement strand
TTCTGGGGAACAGAGGCGGAGAGATTCCCCAAAAAAGCGTGCATTTGCTCTCGCAACCGGGAGGCGATCTGGTGTGTTGTCAAGGCGGGGCGGGTCCTTTCCGTGCGGATTTCTTTGTCGGCACCCATCATGGCGGGGGCCCGCTCCCCTCCGCGACCCCAAAGCCAGACATTCCCCAAAAATGAACGCTTCCAGAACAGGGGGCAGAAAGATCACTCAAACCAAAGGGGTTGCGCGATTCAGGGCCCTATTTTGGGGAAGGTCCTCAGACGTCCCGCCTTGACAGCCGGCGGGCACGGCGCGGTTGATGACGCCCCCTTGCGGGACCGGGGACTCAGTGGGGTTTTCCCGCGCGGAGATTCGATTGAGCAAGCCGCTCCCACAACTCGCCAAGCCCAAGAAGCGATGGGGCCGGTTCAGGCTCCGCCGGCGTGACCGTGTTGCGCCCGAACTGGGCGGCAGCCTGCCGGACGATCCACCGCGCTACTCCCACTACATCCTGCCGAACCTGTTCACCAGCGCGAGCCTCTTCCTGGCGCTCTTCTCCATCGTGAAGTCCGCGGAAGGGGAGTTCATCATGGCGAGCTGGCTCATCATCGGCGCGGCGCTGTGTGATGTGATAGACGGCCCCGTGGCACGGTTGACCCGCACGGCCTCCTCCTTCGGGCTGCAGTACGATTCGCTGGCGGACCTCGTGGCGTTCGGCGTGGCACCTGCCTTCCTGATGTTCTGGCACCTGCAGGGAATGGACGACACTGTGTTGCCGGACCACGCGCCCAAACTGGCGCTCGGGGCCTGTGCGCTCTATGCAATCTGCTCGGCCATCCGGCTGGCCCGGTTCAACGTGCAGGCGGACACCGCGGAGAAGCGCTATTTCACCGGCCTGCCCACGCCCGGCGCAGCGGGGGTTGTTGTCACGGCCTATCTGTTCGTCGTCTGGCTGGGGAACCTGCCGGTCATTGCGGAGCTTGAGGACGCGGCGTGGGTCACACGCACCCTGCACCGCTCGATCCTCTTTTTGATGGTGGGAATGGCGCTCCTGATGGTGAGCGAAGTGCCGTTCATGAAGCTGAAGAACATCGTGCAGGTGAGCCGCAAGCCCTTCAACACGCTGGTCTTCACCGTGCTCGTGGTGTGCGTTGCCATCGTGCTTTCCGATCACCTGCCTGTTTTGCTGTTCGGAGGTTTCGCCCTGTACATCATCGGTGGGCTTTGGGGTGAGGGACGGCGGCGGTTCCGCCGGCGGTTCCGGCCGCATGCCCACGAGCCTCTGGAAAAGGGGGAAGCGTAGGAGCGCGCGCAATGCCCCGGCGCCTTCCTGCCCGCAAGCAAGCCGCCCAGCGGAAGAGGTCCGCGGGGCGGGGCGCGGCTCCCGCGCGCGTGCTGGCGCTTGCCATGCTGGCGGAGGTCCGGAACCCGCGCGGCCGGGGAATGGACACGGTGTTGGAGGAGGCCCGCAGGGGCGGACGGGCATCGGTGCAGGACCTGGCCCTCGCGCGCGAGATCGCCTACGGCGTCTGCCGGCGCCGCAGGTGGCTGGAGGAAGTGCTCGCCCGCTACGTTCAACGTCCGCTTCCAACCGGAGCCGCCCGGGTTCACGATGCCTTGCTTTGCGGCCTGTTTCAGGCCATCTACCTCGACCGCATCCCAATGCACTCCGTCGTGGACGAAACTGTCCGCCTGACCGGTGCCGTGCGCACCGAGGCGGGATACCGCCGGCTTGCCAACGCGGTCATGCGCCGTATCTCCGAGACGCCAAGGGAGGAGTTGCTCCCCGGGCCGGAGGTGCCATGGCCCATCCGGGAAAGCATCCCGGACTGGCTCGCCAGCGAGGGCGGCCAAGTGCTCCCCAAGAGCGAGCTGCCGGATTTCTTTGCCGCCCTCAACGAGCAGGCGCCACTCACCCTCCGGGTCACGCGGCCTGCCGCCGAATCTACCGAGGTCCCCGTCCCCGAGCGGCTCCGGGGTGAGGTGGTGGACATGACGCAGGCGCTGCCGGGGGTCACTGCCGGCCGGTTCCTTCCCGAGTGCCTCCAGGTGCGGGCGCGCGGTCTCTCACCCGAGTACCTCCCTCTCTTCCAGCGGGGTCTCGTGACCGCGGAGGACGAAGGCGGACAGCTTGTGGGTTGGCTGGCCGGAGCGCGGCCGGGCATGAGGGTGCTCGACCTTTGCGCCTCGCCGGGAGGGAAGACGGCCCACCTGCTTGACCTGATGGAGCGCCGCCCGGGCCGTTTCGTGGCCTGCGACGTGGGGGAGGAGAAGCTCGGCCGCCTGCGTGACACCCTCGATCGCCTTGCCCTTGGCGGTCTGGCGGAAGTGCTGGACGTGCGCGCCCTGCCGGAGAGCCACGAGCCGGAGAGCTTCGACCTGGTCGTCGTGGACGCGCCCTGCAGCGGGCTGGGAACGCTGCGCCGGCATCCGGAAATCCGCTGGCGGCGCGGACCGCGGCAAATTCGCGAGCTGGCACGGACGCAGGCCACCCTCCTTCGCCAGGCTGGCCGCTGGGTAAGGCCCGGCGGTACCCTTCTCTACAGCGTCTGCACCTTCACGATGCTCGAGACCGACCGGGTTTTGGAGCAGCTCCTGGCCGAGGCGGGGGATGGATTCGAGCCCGCCACAGCTCCCGAAGGGCTCCCGTTCGACGTGGAGACCTTCACCGCCGGGCCCGGACGATGGCGCACTTTCACGAACAAGCACGGGTGTGACACGTTCTACGTGGGGAAGTTACGTCGTCGCTGAGCTTGATGGCGACCCACGCCTCAAGTTTTTTCTTGCTGGACTCCCGGGAGCCGCGTTTAGGCTGTTCACGATGGGAACGCGAAGCCCCAAAGGCAGAGCAATTCCCGCAGCATCCCCGCCGAGAGGTCAGACAGTTTGGCGATATCGCCGCCCACGCAAGGAAACAGACCCGGCCGCAAACCAAAGAAGAGCGCGGAGGAGGTCCGCAGCAACCGCCTGCACCCCGTGCAGGTGGAGTTCTCCCGTCCCGTAGGCACGCGGATAGACATGGACCGGGAACTTCCTCTGGACCTTGAGGAGGAAGACCCGGAGGAGGTACTGGAGCTTCTCTCCGGCCCGCCAGAGTACGAGGATCGCATCTCACCCGTTACCTGCCAGTTCAACGACGAGGAACTCAGCGCCATCAATCCTCAGGAGCTGGAGGTGAAGCTGATCCGGCGCCTGACCGGAAACCTGGCCCACGTCGCTGCCGGGATAGACCTCGCCTCGCGCACCGACATGGGCGACAAGGGCGCCGTCTCCTTTCTCGGGCTGGTGCTCGATCCGGTCACGGTCTCACGCGTCATCGAGGCGGACTACGACACCGCGGACAACGTCTACAGCCGGCTGATGGACCTGGTTCAGAAGGGCATGATCACGCCCATCGCCACGTCACCCTTCCATACGCTTCTGCCCACCTATCGGCACGACTTCGAAATCCGGCTCCTGGTGCGCATGGGACTGGAGTTCTACTGGCCCATGCTGCGGCGCTACAACCGCTCGGTGGCCCGCGTCCACGGCGAGCGCTACTTCATGGTCCCCTTCTGCATGCCGGAGGGCGCCTTCAGTAACAAGGTACTCCAGATCCTCCACCAGGAAATGGTCAAGCGCTGCGAGGCGGAGAAGATCACGCCTTACCACCTCGTCATCATCCTCGAGGCCCAGCAAAGCCGCGAACGCGAGCAGGACGTGCTCATGAAGCGATGGAACACGCTCCGGCCCTCACCGACAACGCGCGACATTGTCTCCGTTGTCTTTGCCGAGCGAACCTTCAGCGACTGGGTCATCCATGGGCACCCCTCCACGAAAAAGCAGCTCGACCGCACCATCGCCAAGGTGGACGCGGTCCTCCGCGACAAGGGAGTGGACCACCTCTGGTCACACTTCGAGCCCCTCTCGACCCTGCTCTCCTCGTTCAAGACCTGCCGGAACTTCGAACAGAAGCTCCTCAAGCTGACGGAACTCCGCTACCAGGTCTGCTCCCCGGAGGTATTCGCCCGCCGCAAGTTGCTCAAGGTCTACGGCAACGGCCCGCAGGAGCCACGCCGCACAACACTGCTGGACAACACCTGCTGGTCCGGATGGCCCGAGGATCCCTCATCCATGGAGCGATTCCTCGGCTACAGGGAAACGGGCGGGTTCACCCCGAAGAGGTTCCTCGGCGAGGAACGGCCCTACACCCAGACCATGCCCAACGGCACGCACAAGAAGCAGCCGGGCAACCCGATCTGGAAGCCCGCCCTCATGACCTCGCTGCAGCGTGTCTATCGGGCCGTTACGGGCGAGCCGAAGACCTTCATGGGCGGCATGCTGGGGCTCATCCGCGAGATCGTTCCCATCCGCCGCGTTCCGGTCGTCATGCGCAACATCGAGGATTTCCTCGTCATCATGTCGCGCGTGGCATGGAAGGAACACTTCATTCATCACGGCATCAGCGAAGCGGATATACAGGTGCGCGAGCTCTGCATCAACCAGCTGTTGAAGGACGCTCCTCCGGAAGAAAAGGAGGAGCTGGACCTCACGGACGAGGAGTGCGCCGTCATCGCTGCCGCCGCCCATGCCATCCAGCATGCCCACATGGGACTTAACGCCACGGCTTTTGCCCCGGAGAACATTGACACGCGGGCAACCTACGAAAACGTCGTCATGATGACCCTCGCGGTGGCCCATGCGATCACCGCCTGGCGCTGGCACGGCGAGGAGGAGAAGGCGGGCGAACTCTTCAAGGTCTTCCGCGAGGAGCTGCTCGATTTCGAGGGGGCGCTCGAGCGTCATGGTCTGGACAAGGAGTTTGGCGTGGACGCGAAGACGTGGAAGCGTACCATCGCCAGCGAGATCCCGCAGGAATCACCGCTGAACGTGGTGGAGCGGGCGGCCCGCCGCACGGGCGCCCGGCACCTCCGGTCCCTTGGCTTCCGCAAGATGTTTGACCGGAAGGACACCGGGATTTCCAGCTCCACCGGCCACATTTGGTCCGAGGAGATGAGCTCCCTCAACGTGAAGTGGGAAAACGAGGTCTTCTGCGGCCTGCTGGAAGAGTAGGCCGGCCGGCGGCTCAGGGAAGCGCCAGTTCCTCCACCCGGACCACGTGCCATAGTCCCCTCGGGTCGCGTTCCAGGCGGTGGAGCAACTTCAACCTCAGTTCCACGTCCTGGTCGCCGGGCCGGGCGGTCACCAGAACCACCTTCACCCACCTTCCGCGGCCGAGGAATCCACTCCGGAACTCGGAACGCGTCAGCTCAATGACGTCCCGCCCCATGACCGTGTGATTAAGCAGGGCCCGGTCCTTCGGATTCTGAAGAGCTTCAAGGTGGGGCTCCCCATGCTCGACCAGCACATGAGGAAGCGGCTCCAGCTCGTCAATATCCGCCCGTACCCACTGCGTCAGCGACCGGGCGTGAAGCACATAACCACCCGCCAGCGCGAGCAGTCCGGCCAGAACCACTCCTGCAACAGCCAATAGCCCCACGTGCAGGGGGGACATCCTCACGGAACCTCTCCTCCACTCCGTTTCGTGGCACGGGCTCACACAGGCAGTGCCGCCCGTGGCGATTCACACTGTTGCATTCGGGGCGGACTGATGGCCTACGGCAAGCCGTTTCTACTTGGAGTTATCATGGCACGAGTGGGATCCCGGGGGACGGCTCCACCTGCTCCGTCCCGGCTGGTACCTCCAGTTCCTCCGCGAACCGGAGTTCTCCGGCTTCCTCCCAGGCATCTATCAGGTCCCGGGCCTTGGCTTCGGAGAGCTTGACGACAAGTGAGAACCGCGCCAGTTCGTACAGCTCCTCCTCGTCCTCGGGAAGCGGAGGGATGGTCTCTTCGCTGACGAAATAGCTGACCACTGTTCCGTCGCGGAGCGTGACGGGCCGGGTGAACTCGCCAAGCCGCAGCTCCTCGTGCGGAACGGCCAGCTCGCGCCGGGCGCGCTGCTCGTCGAAGGCGCCGATGTTCTCGAAGCTGGTCCGCAGGCGCCGGTCCTCCGGTGCGGGAATCTGGCGTATCACCTGTCCCGGCTCGGCGAAGGCCGTGGCCGGGCTCACGCGGGCCCGCTCCGTAATCAGGCGCTGCGCCTGCCGGGTCATCTCCTCCACGTACCCGGTCATGAGCAGCCGCAGGCCCTCACGCTCGCCGGGAGCCAACTCGGCCGGCCGGCGGACATTCATTCCAAACCGCCAGACAGTCTTCTCGGCCCCCGGGATGATCGTCTCCCGGTTCTCCTCAAGGTACGCCCAGACTTCCTCAGAATCAGGCTCGAGTTCCTGGCGAATGCGGCGGACGTATTGACCTGCGCGATGCAGGGTCCTCGCCTCGGGAATCGCTTCCCGATAGAGGGAGTCTCCTGCCAGGCCCTCTCGCTCAAGGTGCTGGGTCACGGCCTCGCCAAGGACCATTCCGCCCACCGTCGCGATGATGATGTCCTGGTTCGGGTCTTCCTCGTCGCCGATGAACTCCGGGTAGAGCCGCCGGAACTCCTCCCGTGTCACCCCGAAGCGCCGAACCTGCATGATGTTGGCATCTTCCGGCATGAACTGGTAAAGGTGCCCGCGGGCCATCGGCCGCGCGCGCTCAACAGTCTTGATGGCAAGGTATTCGAACTGCTGGGGGAGGAACACTTGGTAGAGCTCCTCCTCGATCTGGTCCATGACCTCTGCGAGCGGCAGGACGCTGGTCTCCTGCCGGTCCACCACCTCGATGAGCAGGTAGCCGAGCTGGGTGGGGATGGGTTCGCTGATCTGGGCGATGCCCAGGCGGAAGGCCTCGGACTTGACGAACCTGTCCACCGCCGTGGTTCCGCGCTGGATTTCGTAGGTCCTGCCGGGGGGATCCACAAGCAGCTCGGGCCGCTCGCGGAGAAGGGGCTCAAGCCCGCCCTCCTGCACCGCGCGCTCTCGCAGCTCCTCGGCTTCCCGCCGCACACGCTCCCGGGCCTCGAGTGTCACCGTCGCAGGGAAGGGCACACGGAGGCGGCGCACCCGGACCGTGCCGGGATCACCGAAAAGATCCTGGTTCTGCTTGTAGAAGAAGGCGTAGTCCTCCGGGAAGATGTGGATGTTGTCCCGGACGTAGGTGTCGGCCCAGAGCAGGTTCGCAACGGGATAGGCGAGAATTCGGGCGCCCTTGTCGCTCAACTCGGCCTCGAAGACGTCCTCGCGCTCCCGTTCGATCCACGCCTCTGCCAGGATCTTCCCGCGCATCAGGGCCAGGAGTGCCTCCCGCACCTGCAGGCGGGCGGTGGGCTCCAGCTCGCGCCACTCGGTCACGGTCTCCGGAGGCACAAGGTTCGTCATCACCGCGTAGCGGAACAGTTCCGCCTCCGTGATGCGGTGTTCGGGCGTTTCAAGCAGGACGTCGCTGCCTCCGCGGAAATCGGCCACCTCCATGCCCGGAGGCATGGCGCTCAGATGGGGTACCGCAAGTGCCACAAGGGCGAGGAGAAGAAAAAGCCGTTTCACCGGGAGCCTCCTTGGATAATCCGGCGTATGTTTCGCCACAGGACGTGCAGGGGCCGCAAGCTCCGAGACGGTGGAACCGCATTTTGCCCTGGCCCGGCGCGGAACAAACCCGGGTCCGGATGCGCGCATTCCTCCAGCAGCCGGCGCCGGAGAAGCTCCGGCGGCTGGGTGGACGCGCTATCCGCCCGCCGGTCTGAGGCATGATGGGGGGAGCGGGCCCAGTCAAGGAAGGCGGGCAGGGTGGCTTCCGGTGCGAAGTCGGCCAAGGCCTGCTCGCGTCCCTTTCGCCCGAGAGCCTCCAGCGATTCGCCACGGCCCGCAGCATCCACCAGTGCCTGCGCGAGTGCCTCGGCGTCCCGCGGGGGGACGGTAAGACCGACCTGCTCCCGGGCGATCCACTCGGCGATCTCGGTCCCCGTTGTCGTGAGGACCGGCAGGCCCGCACCCATCATGTTCGTCAGCCTGTTGCGTGCGCCGAAGCGGGTCTCCGTGTTCGGACCGTCCATGTTGATCCCGAGATGGGCGGAACGGTGGAGCGCCAGCACCAGGTCGAAGTCCACCCACCCGAGGGCAATGACCCTCCCGGGGGGGAGGTGGTCCCGGCAGGCGGCCTGGAACTGCCGGTACGTCTCCTCGTCATGGCCAGAGACTGCGCCACCCGTGCAGACAAGGTATAGACGCGGTTCACGCTCGAAGGCACGCGCGAAGGCCTCGGCAAGCGTCCCGATGTCCGTCCACGAATTGAATCCCCCGGACCAAAGGACAACGAAGGCGTCCGGCGGGAGTTTCTCCCGCACCTGGTCCGGCAGGGGAGCGGGGCGCCTGAGATCACGGTACGCCGGGTAGACGGCATTGGGTACGGCCGCCGCAAACGGGTCCTCGAAGGTGTCGCGCGTGAGGCGCCCGAGCATGGCCAGCTCGCCGTACAGCGCGTCCGCCTGGCGGCTGGTGACCGTGGAGAACCTGTCCGCACGCAGGAGGGTCTCCGCCTCAAGGCGCCAAAAGTGAGGGAAGTCGCGATCGTGTCCGACCGTGGCGGCGCGGACCTGCCCCTCCGCCATGGTCCATCCGTTCAGGTCCGCCCAGAAGGGTTGCGGTGGCGCCGCACGGGCCAGCAACCAGGCGGGGAAAGCGTTGATGCCCACGATGGCGTCGGGCCGGAAGCGTACCATCTCCTCCTCGATCACCGGCAGCAGTCTGGATGGATCGTTTGCCACGGCACGTCTGTACGAAAAGCCCTCGAATTTGGCCGGGACGGCTGCTTCGGGGGGGGGCTCCTCCGTTGTTCCGGGGATTGGTACCGTCAGGAGGGACACTTCGTGCCCGGCGGCCAGCAGCGGCGCCGTGAAGTGCCATGTCCGCAAGCATTGCCCACTTGCCAGCCGCACGCCCTCGTCCTGCAGCGGTCCGGTGCCCACGGCAAAAATGCGGCTCATCGTTGCGGCGCTCCTTTCCGGAGGAGGTAGGCGTCCAGCAGGTGCAATGGCGCGGCGGCATAGGCCAGCGCACACGGCCATAGATTGTCCCACGGCGTGTTTCCGAGGAGCCAGCGCAATTCCGCTCGAAGGATGCCGGGCCACTGGCGCGGCGGCCGGTTCCGCAGGAGGAAACGTATCCTGTTGCGGTGGTATAGACGCAGGAAGCGCGGGGAAAGCCGCTCTGTCGTCCGGCTCTCGTGGTGGACGACGGTGGAGGCGGGCACCACTGCCACCTTCCAGCCGGCACGCCGGGCACGCTCGCAGAAGTCCACTTCCTCGAAATAGATCGGCCAGTAACCCGGGTCGAGCAGGCCGATCATGGCCAGCACTTCCCGCCGGATGGCCATGGCGGCGCCGGTCACATAGTGCGCCTCAAGCAGGCCGTCGCCTTCCGTGGCAGGGGAGTTACGCTCACCCCAGCGTGCATGATCGGTCAGTCCGTTCTGATGGACGATGCCGCCAAGGTGCTGCACCGTCTCACGGCCGGGATAGAGCAGCCGGCAGCCCGCCACGCCGAGGCGCCGGTCCGCGCGGAAGGCGTCCTGAAGGGGCCGCAGCCAATCCGGGTCGGGCTCTGTGTCATCGTTCAGGAGAAGCAGTACCTCGCCCGAAGCGTTCACCAACCCGAGATTGTTTCCTCCGGCGAACCCGAGGTTTCTGCGGGAGCGCACCAGGAGGACTTCGGGGTATTGCCTGCGGACGAAGCGCGAAAGCCCGTCCCGGCTGCCATTGTCCACCACGATGACTTCCGCCGGGGCGGGGTCCGAGCGCCGGAGTGCCTCCAGCGGCATCGCGATCCGCCTCCGCCCGTTCCACGACACGATCACCACGCTAACCCGCACGGTTTGTCCTCCCTCGTGCCATCCGCCCGATGGGCCTGGGAAGAAATTCAACACGGAGACACGGAGAACACAGAGGATGCTTCACCCGGGAGACCGTGCAGGAAAAGGCGTCCAGCCAAGACATAAGCCTTTTCTCGGTGTCCTCTGTGCCTCTTGTGGTGAATCCCATTCCGGCTGCAAGGCCTTGTTGATCGTGATGGCGGCTGCTTGTCATGGAAGGTGTCCGATGGGCCTGGGAAGGAATTCAACACGGAGACACGGAGAACACAGAGGATGCTTCACCCGGGAGGCCGTGCAGGAAAAGGCGTCTAGCCAAAACATAAGCCTTTTCTCGGTGTCCTCTGTGCCTCTTGTGGTGAATCCCATTCCGGCTGTGAAGTCTTTTGGATCAGGGTGGCGGGTGCTTCTCATAGAGG
>SLOM01000017.1 GCA_007132505.1 Candidatus Sumerlaeota bacterium | reverse complement strand
TCGAATTTCTCGTTGATCTTGATCTTCGGCGGGAGGGTTCCTGCGCAGGACATCTTCGCCCGCATCCCCGTTCTGGCGAAGACGACGCGCGAGTTCCTCCAGTGGCGTTACCCCTCCCTTGGGGTGCGCAGCCACGGGCCCGCCAGGGAAGCCGGCGAGACAGTAGCCGCGGAAATGGTCTGAGACCATCCGCCACCAACCGAAACCAGCCCGAAGGAATCCCGCACCATGATGGAGCAAATTCTGGCAGAACTGAATAAGACACCCGGCGTCATCGGCTCGTTCGTCGTCGCCGCGGACGGTATCATTGTCGCCAGTGACTACGCCACCGAACTCAACGACGAGATGATGGGAGCCCTCACCTCCTCGATCATCAACTCCACGGAGAAGGCCATCCGCAAGATGGAGCAGGGCGAACTCATCTCCTTCATCGTGGAGACGGAAACGAGCCGGCTCTTCTTCAACGCCTCGCGCTCCGGCTTCCTCGTCTGCGTGGCATCCACGGACGCGAATCTGGGACTCGTCAGGATGGAAATGCGCGGCAGCGTCGAAAGACTCAACGGGCTGACCCTCGGCGTCAGCTGATCCCAAAAGAGAGGACAGCGGCAAAGCCTCCTCGACCTATGGCAACACTAAACTACGCGTTCAAAGAGCTTTCCTGCAAGATCGTCTACTACGGTTGCGGGCTATGCGGAAAGACCACAAACCTGATCCACGTCCACAAGGCCGTCCCCCAAAAGTTCCGCGGGGAACTGGTCTCGCTGGCCACGGAGCAGGACCGGACGCTCTTCTTCGACTTCCTTCCCCTGGACCTCGGCGAGGTCAAAGGGTTCAAGACCAAGTTCCAGCTCTATACCGTGCCGGGGCAGGTGTACTACAACGCCACCCGCAAGCTGGTCCTCCGCGGCGTGGATGGCCTGGTCTTCGTGGCAGACAGCCAGAAGGACAGGTTTCAGGAGAACATGGACTCACTCGAAAACCTCCGCCAGAACCTCGCCGAGTACGGATACCGCCTCCAGACCGGCCCGGACGACGCAGACGGCATCCCCTGGGTCATTCAGTACAACAAGCGCGACATGCCGAGGCTCTCCAGCATCGAGGAGATGGAAAAGGTCCTCAACGAACACCATGTCCCCACCATCGAATCGGTGGCCGTGACCGGGCAGGGCGTGAAGGACACGCTGAAGGCGATTTCCTCGCTCGTCATCAAAAAGCTGAATCAGGACTCGGGCCCGGGAGCGCGGATCCCAACACCCGCCCGGACGGAGGCCGCACCGAAGCTCGGCACACGCCAGCCCGCGGCCGCAGCCGGAACAGCCGGTGCCCCGGGGACAAGAAAGCCGGCACCGCATCCTGCCTCCGGGTACGGCCCCTCCCGCCGGCCCGACGGCAAGGACGCCACAGGAGCGGACCCGCGCGGCCCCTCACGGGGGAGAATCCCCCGCCCCGCCGGCGCAGCAGCAGGTGCCGGAGCACGCCGGTACCACGGCGCAGGCCAAACGCCCGTCCCCCAGCGCGAAACTGTCAACCTGACCGTGACACAGTACGGCCAAGCAAGGGTGCGCGGATTGCGGCTCGGCAAGGCCAACCTCACCCTGTCCCGCATCGCGGGCGGAACCCCCGAGCAATATCAGGTCACCGGACGGGTCACCTTTGTGCGGTTCTTCGGCTCATCCTGGAGCCGGCGCTTGCGCCTCCTGGGGGAAGAACAGCGCAACTACGAAGGCATCAGCCAGCGATTCTGGAAGTTCGTCTCCGACGACGGAAATTCGCCGCCGCTGGAGGTGTTCGTGAAGGAAGGACCGGTGAAGTCACTCTTCGTGACCTACATCGGCAGGATGGGAGAAGTACAAATTCTTCCGAACGGCGCACAGCCGTTGTGAGGGACGTTCGCGAGATGGCAGGAAAGAAAGGAACACCCTAGATGGCTACCCAGCCCCTGATCCTGACGAAGACCGAGATCACGCAGATCCATCGGGCCTTGATGCAGATGCTCAAGCAGTCCGATGCGAAGTGCGCGATGTTGGTTGATGCCGACGGGAAGTGCCTGGCCAAGCGGGGCTTCACCTCGAACATTGACACGGACGCACTGGCGGCGCTCATCGCCGGGTCGTTCTCCTCCACGCGGGCCATGGCCACGCTGGTGGGCGAGACCGACTTCTCGGTCCTGTTCCACCAGGGCGAGCGTGACCACATCCATAACATTCTGGTGGACAACAACACCATCCTCACGGTCATCTTCGACGACCGTACGACCATCGGCATGGTGCGGCTCTACTCCAAGGAGAGCGCCAGTGCTCTGCGTGAAACGCTGCTCCACGCAAAAACCCGCCGAATGCCGCAGGATCGGAGGATTGATCTCGAAAAGGACTTGGAAGACCAGTTGGACAATCTTTTCCAAGGGGAGTGACCCCGGCCCCCGGCCAGTGAGTCACACCTGCCGCTCCATGAAGAGGCCCGACGATGCAAGGTAACCTGAAACAGACCCCCCTGCCAGAGGTCCTGCAGTTCATCAGCATGGCCAACAACTCGGGCATCCTTACCATCAGGGACCATCAGGGCGGCGAGACGAAGCTCACCATCACCAAGGGCAGGGTGATCAACTCGAGCACGCTCGACCGCCGCCGGCGCCTGGGAGAACTCCTTGTCCAGCGTGGCCTCGTCCGGCGCAGCGAACTCGCGCACCTGCTCAATCTCCAGCGCACCGTCGAATCCGACAAGCGCCTCGGCCAACTGCTCGCCGAGCGCGACATCGTCCCCCGCGACGTCGTGGAGGAAGTCCTCCGTGCCCAAGTGGAAGAGGAAATCTGGGGCCTCTTCGGCCTTGAAGAAGGCGATTTCCAGTACCAGATCATTGAGGACAGCGCCGTTGGCGAGGCGCAGGTGGAAATCCACATGGGGCCACTGCTCATCGAGGGCACCCGCAGGCTCGACGAGTGGCGCTCCATCACCAAGGTCCTACCACACGATCAGCTTGTGATGGGGCTCACCGAAAAGGGCTTGGAAATCGCCGACATGGAGGAGGCGCCGCGCTTCAACATCACACAGTGGCGCGTGCTCGCCCAGGTCAACGGCCGGTTCTCCATCCGGGCCATCATCAACCGCTCCCATGTCGGCACGTTCCACGTCTTCCAGATTCTCTCCGATTTGATGGAGCAGGGGTATGTGGAGGTTCGCCCGCAGGCCACCGACGTCGAGGGTGAGCCGGCCACCAGCGCCGCGGCCACCCACTCTTCAACTGCCGGCGCGCCCTTGCTGGGCCGCGGCGTGGGCAGCATCTTTTCGCGCTTCGCCGGGGGGGGACGGAAGGAAACCAGCAACGAGGCCCTCAGTTTCGTCAGCCCAGTCGGATCGCTCGCCTACTTGGTGACCCGTGCCGCGGAGAAGCTGCTCGTGGCTCCCGGCTCGGCGGAAGCGCGGGCTGGAGAGCCCATCCTCGAAACGCTCTGGGCGGAAGTCCTCCCTCAGTACACCCGCGCCGACCTCGTGCAGGTGGAGGGCAACACCATCCACACCGGCGCATTGGAGCTCTTCTTCGACTGCTTTGAATTCGGCAATGCTGTTGTCATGACCTACGAGGACTGCTTGGAGGCACTTCTTCACCTGTTGGACGCGGCCTACCGTCTCGGTTCGACCCGGCTCGGGGAGAAGGCTGCCGCCCGCACCATGCGCGAACTGCTGGACGAAATCGTCCCCCGGGTCCACCACACCTATGCCAATGACTTCAAGTTCGGCGAGCAGGTCCAGAGCGTCCTCCGCCTCGCCGCTTGATCCACTCCCCGCCAAGGACACTCCCATGCCCGGCGAAAAGGTGCTGCTGATAGATTCCTCCGCGTCCGTGCAGGAAATGACGCGTGCCGTCCTCGAGGAGCACGGCTACAAGGTCGTCTCCGGGGCCAATGGCCTGGCGGCTCTCACCCACCCGGACCTCGCGAACTTCCAGCTCGTCCTGCTGGACACGGAGCTGGACGGTATAGACGGCCTCGACGTCGCCTCCCAGATCCGCAGCAGCCAGGAGACCTTCGGCGTCCCCATCCTCCTGCTCGTCCCGGAAAACGACCTCGAGGAGCGCGCCAGCCAGCCGCTGCGCGGCGCCAACGGGTTCCTCGCCAAGCCCTTCCGCCCCGCCGAGCTGCTCGTCAAGGTGGACGAGGCCATCGAGGAGCAGCGCCTTCGCGTCCTTTCCCGCCAGTATCTTCAGGACTCCGCGGACAGGCACATGCAGCAACTGGCGGAGCAGAAGATCCAGCAGGCCGTCGAGCGCAAGATTCAGATCATCGTCGAGCGCGCCATACAGTCCATCGTCTCCATCATAGACCAGCGCACCAAGCGCGAGGTGGACTCCCGCGTCACCTCCCTCGTTTCGGAAAAGGAACAGGAACTCGTCCGCCTCACCGTGCAGGAAGTCGCCCGCTCCATGGTGGAGAAGACCGCGGAAAAGAAGGTCACCGAAGCCCTCGAGGCCGTGCTCAAGGAAACCACAAAGCGTGAGGTCAAGCGCGCCGCCGACGGGATGCTCCCCTCAATGGTCCGGGAGCGGGTGAAGGACTCGCTCCAGACGACCCTCCCGCGCGAGGTACAGACAAAGGTCGAGAAGACCACGCAGGAGATGATGGAAAAGGCGGGCGAGGCGCTCGTGCAGGTGCTCCAGACCGAGGCCAAGAAGACCGTCCCGCTTGTCGCGAAAGAGAAACTCCCCGAGATCGTCGAGCGCCAGGTTACCGGCACGCTTGAACAGCGCATCCCCTCACTCGTGAACCAAGAGGCGCGCTCCGCCGTGGCTGGCGAGCTTCAGGGGCGGACAAAGCCCCTCATCGAGGACGCGGCACGCCGCATCCGCAGCTTCTCGTTCGTGTGGCTGAGCGTCATGACGCTGGTGGTGTTCGTCCTGCTCGTCATCAACGCCTATGCGCTCGTCCGCCTGTTTGGTGGCGGGTAACCCACCGGGACGACCCCTACCGCTTCCAGAACAAATCCCAGGCTTCCCAAGCTGTCTTGCCGCGTGCGGAGACGACCCGGGGTGATTCCACGGTGACTCCCGCGCGGCCGTGCCAGGGCACCGCCTGGTCGGGGCTGTTCAGTTCGACACGGATCTCAACGGGGGAGTCGAGCTTCCAGGGTGCCGGCCAGCGCTCGGGATGGGCGAGTGCCTCGGCCACCTTCTCTTCGATCAGCTTGCAGGCGTCATCGGGTGCGAGGCTGCGGGCGGCGAACCGTCCGAGCCCACGCTTCACCGGCGCCTGCACCACCCCATCGCCGAGCAGGTTGGTCACCTCTGCGCAAGTCTGCGTGTCTCCGGACACGAAGACCACCGGCACATCGAAGCTCCCCGCGATGGCCGCGATGATGCCGCATTCGCCGACCTCCCGGCCGTTGATCTCCGCGCGCAGCCATGCCTGGGTCGCCATGGTGTGGGAAAGCACGGCGTCCGGAGTTCCTGCCATCGCATGGGCACATGGCATCAGCATGGCATCGCAACCCTCCCGCAGCGGCTCCACGTAACAGCTCCACCGGTGCCCGGTCACATACTCCGCGCCCGGTTCCAGCAGGTCCTTGCGCCAACTGTTGAAGGTGTGATCGCCACCCGCGCCGTGCCCATCCACGACGATGATCTCCTTCGCTCCGGCGCGCTTGGCACCGCGCACCGCCGCGTTCACCTCCATGGTGTAGAGCAGGCGCCCCTCCTCGTACTGGCTCGCTCCGGCGTTGACCTGGTCCCACTTCGTGATCCCGGCCACACCCTCCATGTCGCACCACATCTGAACACGCATGGTTGCTTCTCCTTCCGTCGTTCCGCCCTCTCAGGGAAGGCTCATTGGGGGAGCTGAACTCCTGTTGTCAATACACGATCATCATGTCGTGTGCGGGCGGGTCCGCCGGTTCGATCCAGATGGCATCAGCGGCCAGCAGGCCATCCGTGTCGTTGCTCAGGAAGACCTCGGCAGCGTCCTCGAAACGGAAGACCCCGAGGGCGTTCCACCGTGCGCCGTTGCCGCGCTGGTCCACGCGCACTGTCGTGCTGCCGTGCGCATGGTGGATCTCGTAGGGTGCGTTGGAGGCGCGTTCCATCGTGGGCGCGGGCCACCAGGCGTGGACGCGGTACCAGCCGTCCTCCGGCAGGGCTACGGCCCAGCGCACCCGGACGGCCCCCGTGCCCGGTCCGCGCCGCAGGTAGCTTCCCGCGTGGGCACCCGCCGCGCCCTCCTGCAGGTTCCATGCGGTGGGCTCGTGTGTGAAGTGCGGCGAGGTGTTGTCAAGCACCCAGCCCTCGCCCGGGGGCGCGGGGATGTGGTCGTCGTAGGACATCATTTCCCGGAAGGACTCAAGGCTGCGCCCATCCGCCCAAAACCGGCGAAGTTCGAAAACGGGGGTGTCCCGGTAGTTCAGCTCGTCAATGACCGTGTAGCCGGCTGCGTATCCCGCCTCGATTGCCTGGCGGATGACCCGTTCGTCGTAGTCGCCGTAGGGGTAGCAGAAGTGCTCGATCGTCCTGTCGTCGAGGTTGTTCTCCATGGCGCGCTTGGAGGCCACGAGCTCATGCCTGGACTGGCTTTCGTTCAACTCGGAGAGGTGTGGGTGGGAGGCACTGTGCGACTCGTTGATCACCACACCGGAGGCCTCCATCTCGAGCAATTGCTCCCAGCTGCAGTAGTGCAGGCCGCCCTGCACGCCAACCGCGTTCGTGATCACGAAGTTCACGATCACCAGGTCCCGCTCCTTCAGGATCGGATACATGGAGGTGTAGGTGAGGATGTAGTTGTCGTCCACGGTCAGCAGGACGGGCTTCGGCGGAAGTGGCTCATCATACAGCCGCCAGCGCAGAAACTCGTCGGGCGTGATGGTGGTGTAGCCCTCCTCCACAAGGTGGTCCATGTGCTCGCGGAACTCGGTCTCGTCGTACCCGAGGTTTGGGTGGGCGTGGTACATGAGGATGGGGACCTGCGCGTGCAGGGCCGCGGCCCCCAAGAGCGTGATGGCCAGTGTGGTTGGAAGTATGCGCACCATGACTGATTGATCCTTTTCGGTTTGGAGCGCGCATCGTCCGGTCTGACGGACGGGGGCGAAACCGAAAAGGCAGGGGGGTGACGTTTGGGTTTTAGCTTTTGGGGCGAAGGGGCTCAGGCCTGAGCGTTACCCGGCGCAGCGATTCCCGCTGCGGGCGCGTCCCTTGCAGCCCGGTCAGGCGGACTCTTTCTTTTCCCGCTCGATGTAGATGGGCTCTTCCTCGCCGGCGATGACGCCTGGGGCGATGCGCACTTCCTGAAAGTCCACCGCCTTCGCGGGCAGGTTGAACTGGATGTCGAGCATCACGTTCTCCAGGATGGCGCGCAGTCCGCGGGCGCCGGTTCCGAGGTCTATCGCCTTGCGGGACACGGACCGGAGCGCCTCCTCGTCGAAAACCAGGTTCACCCCGTCCATTTCAAAGAGCCGCGCGTACTGCTTGGTGAGTGCGTTGCGCGGTTCGGTGAGGATGCAGAGCAGTTCTTCCTCGGAGAGCTGGTCGAGCGTTGTCACCACCGGGAAGCGCCCGATGAACTCGGGGATCATGCCGAACTTGAGCAGGTCGCGATATTCGACCTTCTCGAGCAGTTCGCCGATGTTCTCCTCCTCGCGGGCCTTCATGTCGGCGCCGAAGCCCATGGTGCGCTGGACGACACGCCTGCGGATGATGTCCGCCAGCCCGTTGAAGGCGCCGCCCGCGATGAACAGGATGTTGGTCGTATCAATCTTGATGTATTCTTGATGGGGGTGCTTGCGGCCGCCGGTTGGGGGCACGTTGGCGGTTGTGCCCTCCAGGATCTTCAGCAGCGCCTGCTGGACCCCCTCGCCGCTCACGTCGCGCGTGATGGAAACATTGTGGGAAGTCTTCGCGATCTTGTCAATCTCGTCAATATAGACGATGCCGCGCTGGGCGCGTTCCACGTCGCCGTTGGCGGCCTGGAGCAGCCGCAGGAGGATGTTCTCCACGTCCTCGCCGACGTAGCCCGCCTGAGTGAGCGACGTGGCGTCGGCGATGGCGAACGGAACGTCCAGGATGCGGGCCAGAGTCTGAGCCAGCAGCGTCTTCCCGCTCCCCGTCGGCCCGATCATGATGATGTTGGACTTCTGCAGCTCCACCCCCTCCTTGTCCCCTGCGGTGTTCGACTGGAGCCGCTTGTAGTGGTTGTACACCGCTACGGAGAGCACGCGCTTGGGGCGGTCCTGCGCGATGACATACGCGTCGAGGCGTTCCTTGATCTCGGTCGGAGTGGGAAGGCGCTTGGGGCCAGGGCCTTTCTCGTTCTGTTCATTCTGCTCATTCTGCGCGCGTTGAAGCTCGTCGCGCCGGAGCCGCTCGTGGCATGTCACGACGCACTCGTCGCAGATGTACACGCTGCCGAGCGTCTCCTTGTTGGTAAGGCCCTTGAACAGCGTTTTTACCTGGTGCTGGTCCCGGCCGCAGAATGAGCATTTCAGGCGCATAATGGTCCTTCCCGCGATCAAGCACTGACAACCCGCCGGGAAACTAGGTTCGCACCCCGTGGCCACGCAATTCCAAACTAACTGCAACCGCTCGCCGGGCTTGCCCTCTCCGGGGTGATCCTGCGCTTCATGCTCGTGCGCCCGGGCCGTGCGCGTGCGCTTGGTTCAACCATCACGCGAAGCAGGGACATCGCATCTCTTCATGACCGACGCGACAACTCAGCGACAGTCCTCGCCGCTTGCCGGCCGCTCCGTTGTCTGCTTCTCCACGGCGGACTGGGACACACTCCTGCCCACGAACAAGCACCACCTGATGCGGCGCTTCGCCGCGCGTGGCGCACGGGTGTTCTACGTGGAGACGCTGGGAACGCGCGCGCCGAATCTCGCTTCCGGCACGGACGCACTCCGCATCCTGCGCCGCCTGCGGCGTGGCATGCGTCCTCCCAGGCGCGCCGGCCGGCGCCTCTGGACGGCCTCCCCGCTTGTCCGGCCGCGATGGAACACCCGTGCGGACGTGTTCCTGAACCGCATGCTCTTCCGCCGGCAACTGGGCCGCGCGCTGGATCGTTTCCCGCGCTCCATCGCCTGGATCTACAGCCCTTACGCCGTCCACCTTCTCCCGCTGCTTGACGCCGCTCTGGTGGTCTATCACGCGGTGGACGATCTCTCGGCCGTGCCGGGAGCGGACCGCGCCGCGCTCCGGGAAGCAGAGGCGCAGCTCATGGCCCGCGCGGACCTCGTGCTCTGCACCGTGCGGCCCCTGCTCGAGAAGGCGAAGCGCATCGGCGCGGATGCGCATCTCCTTCCCAATGTGGCGGACTTCAAGCACTTCTCCCGCGGCGAGGAGCGCTCGCCCAGCACACGCCTCTCCCACGTTCGCAGCCTTCCGCATCCCCGCGTGCTCTTCTCCGGCAATCTCACGCCGCACAAGGTGGACTTCGCCCTGCTGGATTATCTGGCAGCGGAGCGCCCCCGCTGGCAGTTCATCCTCGTCGGCCCTCCGTGGGAAGGTGCCGCGCCCCCTCCCGAACTGGGCAGCCTGCGCAGGCGGCCGAACGTGCACTTCACCGGCCACGTCCCCTACGAGGAACTGCCGCCCTACCTCCACGCCGCGGATGCCCTCCTCATTCCCTACGTCCTGAACGATGCGACACGCGCCGTCTCGCCATTAAAGCTCTTCGAGTACCTCTCCACCGGCCGGCCCGTGGTCTCCGCGCCGCTCCCCTCCGTGCTGCCCTATCGCGGCGCGATCCGCGTGGCGGACTCGCGGGAGCAATGGCTGGCCGAGCTGGAGGAGGCGCTGCGTGACACCCACGAGATGGAACTGCAGCGGCGGGCGCTTGCACGCCGGCACACTTGGACACGCCGCATGGCGGAGATTGAGGGTTTGTTGAGGGAAAAGCTGGAGGACTAAGCGTCTATGCCCCGGCGGGCTCAGAAGGAGCGCCTTCCTCCGAAGCGGTCCCGGAGTTCGCGGATCTCGTCCTCGTCCCGGCCGCCACGCCAGTCCTTGCGGTAAAGCGGGCAGGGATCGGCCATGTAGAAGGGCTTCTCCGGGTGGGCGCAGTCGCACGCGTCCGGTGGTGCGTCCGGATCGTCCACTGCCCGGTAGAAGTGACAATCGGTCAGCCTGCATGTGCAGCGGGTAAGGCCATTGTTCTCCGGGTTGCCGTCGCGGCCGTTCGTCATGATGCGGGAGATGCCTCTCCGGGTGTTGTCCTGCCCTGCTTTGCCTCCAGCTGGCGGAGGAATGTCTT
>SLOM01000280.1 GCA_007132505.1 Candidatus Sumerlaeota bacterium | reverse complement strand
GGGGTGGGGGGGGGTTCGGGCTCGTCCGGCATGGCGAAGACGATCTCACCGCGTGGACCCTGGGCAAAGAACTGGCCGGGGTGCCAGTTCCAGACGGGCAGCAGATTGTCATCGTCCGAGGTGATACGGGCGACGTTGAACTGCCAGACTTCGCCTTCCACGGGGCCGTCGGAAGCATCGAGACTCGTCTCGTCATCACCGATAACAGCGTCAAATTCGGAGAAAGCGAACTGATACTCCACGACGGTGGCGCCGTCCTGGACAGTGCGGCCGATGGCGACAAGTTCCGGCCACCATCCACCGTCCACGTTGTCGCCGAAGTTCCCATTGTATCGGGCGAGCGGGCCGAAGAAGGGCGGCCCGTCCTCTCCCAAGGCACGGACAACGGGTCCGCCCGGAACCAGGGGAATGATGAACTGGTAGCTGTTCAGGTTGTCGCCAACCTCGTTCGGGTTGCCGTCGCGGTTGGGGTCAATGAAGAGCTCGAGGGTCTCGCTCAGGTCGGGGGACTTGGTGTCCTCGGCGAACTCGGTGCCCTGATAGTCCTCGAAATCCGTCTCGACGATGATGTATAGGTAGTCATCGTCCCAGAGGGCCTGCCAGGAGAGATTCTCCGCGGATGCGGTGCCTGCATCCTCGCGCAGGAGGGTGAAGTCGGCGGTGGCGGGCTCGGCATCGTCCCACTCCCCGGCGCCGCGTTCGCCGTCAATGGTGGGAGGATTGTTGGTGTAGTTCACCGTGTAGCTGCGGATGTCCTGCGCCGATGCGGGCAGGGCGATCCCCGCTGCAACGCAGACCGCCGCGAGGGTCAGAAGCTTCTTCATAGTGCAGGTCCTCCTTCGAAGAGGGGCGATTTGGTTGGCTGTCCACCTTGGAAGGAGCTGCAACGGTGACCTGATTGTCCGGAGAGCCGAAGCTTTTCCTTCGTCCTTGGTGGAGCCACGAGTGATACGACCTGATCCGGGGATGGGGTGTCGAGCGGAAAGATTAGTTGGCCCTTTTATTTAAGGTTTCCGTTGACCGCCCCATCCTTCTGGGTTTCGCTCCAAATCAGAATGCAATGGACACACGCCCGGGTAGCTCTTTCGGCACCTGCGGCCCCCACCGGATCCCCGGAAAGCGTGTCCATTACCCACAGGGTCAAGCACACGGCCCGGGACGCCAGATTCAAGAAGGAGGTACAGGCAGAGTACAGGGGCATCCTCCGACAGCCCCCCCAAGTCTAGGCTCCACACCAAGCAACACCCAGTCGGAACCCGCGGGCAGCAAGCAGTCGCCCGCCAATCCCCCGAAGGAAACGAAAGGAGTGCATGAGCCATGAGAATTGCCCTTCTGAGCCTGCTGACCGCCGGAGCCATGGTGGCGGCGGCAGGTGCCCAGACACCGGTCGTCATTGACGATTTTGACGATCTCGACTACACAACGCAAGCTGGCACAGACGAAACCCTCTCACTCGAAGCTGTTGCGGGCAGCGAGGAAGGGAGCAACGCCCTTGAGATCACCTACGATTACACCACCCAGGGCGCTTGGTTCAAGAACTCCCGCGTCCGGCGGGATTTCGATGAGCCACTGGACCTCAGTGGCGTCGAGTACTTCACCATTGATATCAATGTTCCGGAAGCCAAGGACGGCATGTACATGGTGATCCACTTCCGGGACGAGAACGACTACACCTTCCGCCATGTTGCTTGGGCCGCGTTCGCCGCCTCGGATGGTGATGACTGGCGGACGCTGGCCTTCCGCAAGTCAGACCTTCAGCGCACCCGGTGGTCGGGACAGGGCCGCGCCATGCCGATGAACCGGATCTCCGCAGTGGCTTACCACATCCAAAACTCGCAGGGTGTGGAGGCTGGCGAGTTCACCTTCTCGCTCGACAACTTCGTTGCCCACACGGACGCCGGCCTGCTGAACGAGGAAGTGGTGGCGGACTTCGACCAGTATGGGTCGACGGCGGAGCTTCAGGCGGATTGGGGCCCCAGCTTTGCCGGTGGCACGCCAACCCTCGTCCCCGGTGGTGGCTTCACTGGCGGGAACGCGATGGCCGTGGAGATGGATATCGCGGAGCGCTGGGTCACCCGCGGCGTGGGCAAGCAATTCGATTCGCCGCAGGATTTCAGCGAGGCGATCTACTTCCAGGTTGCACTGCATGGCGATTCGGCCCTCGACGGGTTGAATCCAAACGTGACCTTGTTCCTGGAAGACTCCGAAGGCCGCCGCATCCAGGGGCTCCTTTGGGACTGGCCCATGGTGGACAGCTGGCATGTAATGTACATGCCATTCCCGAATGACGGTATCGAGGGCTTCCAGTCGAATGATTTCGGATCCCTCGAGTTCGGTGGAGACAGTATCTGGCGTTACGATTTCTGGGATGGCAGCGACTGGGACGACAACGCCGACCTGAGCGACATTGTCGCGCTGTACCTTGGCGTGCAGACAAACGTCGAGCACGCCGATCCAATCGCAACGACGCTGCAGTGGAGCGATATCGTGGTCGGTTTCCAGACCGACGATCCGCCTGTTGCCCCGCCTGAGGACGTTCCCTCCGAGCAAACCTACATCGTCCAGCCGCTCCTCGCGCCCGGACAGGTGACCATTGACGGCCTCGTGGAAGCGGGCGAGTGGGACAACGCCTCCGATCCGGCCACAGGCTTCGTCCTGCACAATGATCCCGAGACGCCCGCCACCGAGGACCCCGAGATCCGCGCCCTTTGGGACGACACGTATCTCTACCTCCTCTATGAGGTCCAGAACGAGAACTTCCAGCTCGCGTTCACGCCCACCGGCGACGGACGTGATCCCGAGGGTGTCTCCTTCGCGGGCGACGACTTCGAGTTCTTCATCGCACCCGGTGGCCCCATGGCCAACGAGTACTACCACATCGTGCTGTTCCCCTATGAGGGCGACGGCATCACCTACATCTGGTCCGAGTACATGGCAGGTGGCGTGGACAGTTGGCAGCCCGCCGGTGACGCCGCGGAGTTCACCTACGACGATGACACCAACTGGCTGACCATCGAGTACCGGATCCCCTGGACCGAGTTCAACATTGATCCGGTGGTTACCGGCCCGCCTGCGGAAGGCGAGGTCTGGGGCATGCAGATCGGCTTCATCAACAGCGACCCCGCCGAAGCGGTGAACTGGGAGCCGAGCGAGTCGGCAGGATTCGCCAACGGCCGGCCCTTCGGGTCCTTCATCTTCACCGGTGAAGCCCCCGAGCCGCCCCCGCCATCGCACGCACCAGCCTGGCACCTGTACGAGTAACCCGGTACATCTGTACCGACACCTGACTGACAGGGAACGGCCCCGCCCCGCGCGGGGCCGTTCTTCGTGATGCCACCTCCCGGCGTGCCGGTATCCGGCTGGATCGCCTGGTCCTGCCGGAGGAAATCACCCGCCGATTCGCGCCTGCGGAATGGAGCCGGGAGCAAGGAATTGCCTTTGCCCGCGGACCTTGGGCTGCGGATTCTCATCGCCGCCGGACGAACGGCAGGGAGCATTAACTCATGATCGTCAATACGGTCCCGGTGCGAAAAGGGCTGGTGGTTGTACCCGCTTCACTGACACCGGCGGATCGCTCGACTGACAAGCGCCGGCTGCGCAAGCACGCCATCCTGAACACCCTGCGGAAGAACGCCTTCATCTCCCGGGCCGACATCGCCAAGAGCACCGGCTTCAACATGCGCACAACCTCGATGCTGATCGAGGAGTTGGTGCGGCAGGGTCTGGTCCTGGAGCACGATGCGATGGTGACCGCGCGCGGGCGCCGGCCAACGCCACTGAGCCTGAACGTGCGGGCGGCAAGCGTCCTCGGTATAGACATCGGGCGGAACCGCACCATCGGCAGGCTGATGGATCTCGGCGGCGAGCTGATCACCGAGGTGGAACTGGACACGCCGGCCATTGACCGGCCGCTGAAGTTCGCCAACTGGGCACGCCGCACCGCCCACCGGACCATCGAGCAGGCGGGACCCGGCATCCCTCCGGTCTGCGGCATCGGCGCCGGAATCCCCGACCTCGTGGAGCGCGACGGCAAGAACAGCCTGTTCGACAAGCAACGGGCCGCAGCGCGCATACGGGGCGAACTGATGCGGGACTTCGACATCGAGGTGCTGGTGGACGTGGACGTGCGGCTGATGTCACTCGGGTCGCTTTGGTTCGGAGCCGGCAAGAACTATCGTCACTTCGCCGTGCTGAAGCTCGGTGCCGGGCTGGGACTGGGCGTCGTGATGGACGGAGTCCTGGTGGGGGGTGGACTGGAACAACCGATGGAACTCGGACACATCCCGATGGGCGACCCGGAGGCGCGGTGCTATTGCGGAGCGCTGGGGTGCCTCGAGAACGTGGCGAGCGGCATCGGCATCGAACGCATGGCCCGGGAGGAGGGCATGCCGGACCCCCTTGCGCCCGCCGTGGCAGAGGCAGCCCGCGCCGGGAACCCCGCCGCCCTGCGGGTTTTTGAACGCTTCGCCGATGGCCTGGGCAGGGCCATTGCCACGGTGGTGAACCTTTACGCGCCGGAAGCGATCATCCTGAGCGGTCGGCTGACGCGGGCAGCGGAGCTCTACACCCACCGGGCCCGTGAGGCGGCCTCGCGCCATGCACTGGCCAACCGGCTGCGGCGCGCGGAACTCATCGTCAGCGACCCCAACGCGCGGCTGGGGGCCCTGGGTTCCGTCTCGATCGTGTACGACCGGATCTTTCATTCCCACCACGTGGACGTGGACGAGGTGATCTGAGGCCCGCGGAGCACTCCCGGCGGAAACCACCCTGATACCGAGGAGAGACGGCATGCGATTCCAGTGGATTGCGGGCGTGACGCTTGCCGCGGCGTGCCTGGGCCCAGTTGCCCAACCGTGCGGCGCAAGGGACTTCAACGAGCAGCGCCTTCAGCCTTGGGAGGAAGACCCGCGCTATTGGCAGTACGGTGGGGAGCCGGTGCTGCTGCTCGGGGGCAGTGGACAGGACAACCTGTTCAACCATCCCGGCCTGCCGCCGGACGGGCTTGAGGCGCACCTCGATCTGCTGGTCTCCGTGGGCGGGAACTACGTCCGCAACACGATGTCGAGCCGCGACGAAGGCAACCTGTGGCCCCACCATCGCAACGAGGACGGCTTCTACGACCTGACACGGTTCGACGAAGAATACTGGCAGCGGCTGCGCAGCTTCCTGGCCCTGACGGCAGAGCGGGAGGTCTTCGTACAGATCGAGATTTTCGACCGCTTTGACTACGCACGGGAACCGTGGGACGCCAACCCCTTCAACCCCCGGAACAACATCAACTACAGTGCGGAGGAGATTGGGCTTCCCGAGGAAATCCGCACCCATCCCGGCCAGCGGGAGAACCCCTTCTTCCGCACGGTTCCGGAGCTAGAGGACAACGCGGAGCTGCTCTCTTATCAGGAGGCGTTTGCCGCCAAACTGCTCTCCATCACGCTGGAGTACGACCACGTGCTCTATTGTATCTCCAATGAGACGAGTGAATCGGAGCACTGGAGCAGCCACTGGGCAGAATTCGTGCGCCGGCATGCCCGGGAGGCGGGTGTCGGTGTGGAAGTCACGGAGATGTGGGACTCCTGGGATCTGGCCCACCCCATGCACCGGCACACGTTCGACAACCCGGAGCTGTACTCCTTCGTGGATGCCTCGCAGAACAATCATCAAGTCGGCCAACGGCACTGGGACAATCTGCAGGCCGCGCGGGAGCTGATCGCCGAGCCTCCACGGCCGCTGAACAACGTGAAGATCTACGGGGGCGTACCTCACGGCGGCGGTCTGCTGGAGGGGACCCACAAACTATGGCGAAACGTGCTCGGGGGCGTCGCTGCGGCCCGCTTTCACCGGCCGCCCGCTGGTCCGGGTCTGGGCGAGGAAGCGCAGGCACACCTGCGCGCCATGCGCCTGCTGACCACGTGTTTCGACACATTCGCCGCTGAGCCCGCCAACCACCTCCTTTCCGAGCGCACGGAAAACGAGGCCTACTGCGCCGCCAATCCCGGCCGGCAGTACGCGGTGTACTTTACGGACGGCGGCTCGGTCCTGCTCAACCCTGAGGGGCCGGGTCCCTTCCGTGTCCGCTGGTTGGAGATCGAGAATGGGGGTTGGACTGACGAGGAGACGGTTGTTGGTGGCCAGCCCCTCCGCCTCTCCCCTCCGGGTGAGGGCCAGTGGGTGGTCCTTGTCGAGCACGAAGGCCTGAACTGACCTTCGCCACAACGGCACAGACAGCTCCCGAACCTGCCGGGCGCCGAGGTTGGGCGCGGTGGCCGCCGTCTTCGGTTGAGCCGGGGCGGAGCGGTCCAGATTGTCCTTGCCGCACGGCGTGCGGCGTGGTGCCGTGGCTTTAATTCACGGTATTATTTAATCCCGTAGTCCAGCCCAAAGAAGACAAGGTCCAGGAGAATCCCACATGAGCAAGCCAGTCGAAGCGGTCTTGGTTGGAGCCGGCCAGCGCGGCCGCGACGCCATCGGCATCTATGCCCGCCGCTTCCCGGAGGAGCTTCGGTTCATCGCCGTGGCCGAGCCACACGAGAGCCGCCGGAACCTCTTCGCCGAACAGCACGGCATCCCCGAGGAGATGCGCTTCGAGAGCTGGGAGGACATGATGGACCGTCCCCAGCTCGCCCCGCTCTGTTTCAATCTCACGATGGACCAGACACACCGCGACTCGGCCATTGCTGCCCTCGCAAAGGGGTATGACCTCTTCCTCGAGAAGCCGATGGCACACACGGCGGAGGGTTGCCTTGAGATCGCCGCCGCCGCCCGGGAGCACGGCCGGCTGCTGCAGATATGCCACCCGCTGCGCTATACGCCCTTCTACCTCAAGGTGAAGGAACTGCTCTCCGCCGGCAAGATCGGCCGCCTGCTCTCCATCTCGATGTACGAGAATGTGGGGTACTGGCACTTCGCCCACAGCTATGTACGCGGCAACTGGCGCCGTATAGACGAATCGGGCCCCGTGATCCTCACGAAGTGCTGCCACGACATGGACATCGCCACCTGGATGGCGGAGGACCATGTGCGCGAGGTGAGTTCCTTTGGCCGGCTGAGTCACTTCCGCGAGGAGAACGCACCGGAGGGGGCACCGGCCCGCTGCACGGACGGCTGCCCGGTGGAGGACACCTGCCCCTTCTACGCCCCCGCATTTTACCTTGGTCCGGGGATCGGCTGGCCGACCAGTGCCGTCTCCGTGGACACAAGCATGGAGGCCCGGCGCAAGGCCCTCGAGACCGGGCCCTACGGGCGTTGCGTTTATCGCTCGGACAATACAGCGGTGGACCACCAGGTGCTGAATGCCGAATTCGAGGGCGGCACGACCTTCAACTTCGGTGTGCGCGCCAACACGGCGGACTGCTACCGCACGATCCGGCTTGTCGGCGAGCAGGGCGAGATAGACGGGCACTTCGAGAAGCGCGAGGTGCTTCTCACCCGCCACGGCCAGGGCTACTCGGACAGCTGCACGCGCGAGATCTTCAAGACCGAGCTGTGGGACGGCGGACACGGCGGCGGCGATACCGGCGTGGTCAGGAACTTCCTGCGGGCCGTGCATGAGCAGGACCGCGCCGGCATGGAGCATTCGCTGGACATTGCGGTGGAAGGGCACCTGCTGTCCTTCGCCGCGGAGCAGGCCAGAACGAGCCGTCAGATCATCGCAATGCGGGAGTTCAAGGACACACTGCAGCACGCATCTGGCTAGACAGTGAAGCACAGACACGCCCCAACTGAGGCCCCGGCCCGACAAACCAAGGAGAAAACTGATGAGGCACTTGATGCTGGCTCTTCCGATTCTTGCAGCAGGGTTGGGGGTTGGCTGTGCCACCCTTCCAGCCGGTGAGCGTCCTGAACTCCCGGAAGCGGTGGATGGGGGCACACGGATCAACGGTTCCGTTGCCGAACAGGTCGGCGACATGCGGTTCGAGTACAGCCCGGGGCCGGGGGTTCGCCTGAGCGCCTTCGGCATTCCGGTGATGGACACAAGCCTGATGGTCGTCACGACGCCGGAGTGGGGCCCGCCGTTTTTCGTCAGCAGCAGCGGCCGGGACGTGCGGGAAACGGTGACGGTCCAGGACTACCGCGACGGTCGGCGCATCATCATCGGGCTCGAAGACGAGGAGTACGACTTCCCGGTCAGCATGACGAAGACGATCACGCTGCTGCCGGACAACACCTACCATCAGCGGCTGGACATCCTGTTCAAGAGCGACGATCCGGCGATCCTCGAGTGGAGGGTGGGCAGTTTCAGTCCCAACCTCGTTGCCGGACTTGACTATACGGTCACAACGGACGGGACCGTCCGCGAAGGCACGATCCCCTACGAATCCCCCGGGCCGAGCGTGGACGAATCCACCGTTGCCCGCGGCTTCGATCAGCTGGCCATCGCGTCCCGCATCGGGGACATCGTCATCGAGAGCACGCCCGATGACGACCTGATCTTTTTCGACTACCGCAGGAACGTCTATGCAGAGGACACGAACCCGATGTTCTGGTTCGGGTACCTTGAGCGCCCGCTCCCGGCGCACACGGACGTGACGTACGAATTGACTCTCCGGCTGCCCGAGAGCTTCTCGCCCGCCGGCGAGACCGTGGCGCCCGTGACAACGGCCGCCGAAGTCGAGGCCACGGAGACCGCACGGGCCCCCGACCAGCAGCGGGATTACGTCATCCCCAAGCCCAAGGAGCTGGAGTTCACCGAAGGGGACATGCCGCTCGGACCTGACACGGTGATCTACACAGGCGCCAACCCGGGGCGGGGCATTGAGACCGCGGTGGACTTTCTGGTGCAGGACCTGCGCAACATCTACAGGATCGAGCCGCGCGTGGTCCGGGGTCCGGCACCCGAGCCCCCTCCCACCGGCGCAATCCTGCTGGGAGAGACGGACCGCTACGAGGCTCCGGCCAACCTCCTTTCGGAGCACGGCCTTGACGTCCCCGAGCATCACGAGGGCTACGCGCTCCGGGTGGGCGACGGGCATGCCGCCATCGCCGCGAACACCGAGCAGGGGGTCTTCTACGGCGTGACGACCCTCGTGCAGCTCGTCACCACGGGTGAGAATCGCATCATGCTGCGCGGGGCGGAGGTCGTGGACTGGCCGTCGCTCGACTTCCGGGGCATCCATGCGCTTTCCGGCAGGGACGCGGGCGATGAGATCTCCAAGGCGGTCCGGGAGCTGATGGCCCGCTACAAGATCAACTCCTTCATCTGGGAGTGCCAGTACATCATCTGGGACAACGCGCCGGAGCTTGAACACCCGGAGTACGGCATGGAGAAGGAGGACGCACGGAAGGTCATCGAGGCGGCGGACAGATACTTCATAAACCTGATTCCGCTGGTTCAGTCGCTTGGTCACAGTGAGTGGATCTTCACCGGCGGGCACAATCTGGACATCGCGGAGGACCCCGCGACGCCCTACGCGTACATGGTGACCAACCCACGCACTTACGAGTTCATCTTCACGATCTTCCAGGAGGCGCTGGACTTCTTCGAGCCGGAGGGCTTCCACATCGGGCACGATGAAGTCACCATGCGTGGGCGGTTCCCCTACCGGAGCAAGGACTCGGGCATGAGCGTCACCGAACTCGTCATGAAGGACACAATCAAGCTGAACGACTGGTTCCGTGAGCGCGATATAGATGTCTACCTGTGGGGTGACATGTTCCTGCACAGCAGCGAGGCGCCCGACGCCACGTTTGCCAAGACACCGGAGGAGGCTCAGGAACGGCGTGACCAGCTGCCCCGGGACATGACCGTCACGGACTGGCACTATGTCCCCGTGGAGCCGGAGCAGTACACCTCCATTCCGCTGTGGCGGGACGAGGGCTTCCGGACGATCGGCGCCGGCTGGTTCAATCCTATGAACATCCGCAACCTGGCACTCGCCTGCATCCGCGAGGGCGTGGAGGGCTACCTCCAGACCACCTGGGCAGGGTTCAACTTCAGGATAGACGGAAACGAGGACGCCTGGTTCCAGTACTGGGTGTATATCACAGCTGCGCACTATGCCTGGTCCGGCGACGAGAGCCTGCCGGACGAACTGCCGTTCAAGCCAAAGAACGTGTTCATTGACACCTGGCACGGCGTGAAACCGCTTCTGGAATCGCGCGAGGGCTTTCACGTGGACCTCCGTGGCGCCTTCAACCGCTCGCTTGTGGACGAGGACGGCACCGGGTGGCTCGGCTTCGGACCCGAGAACGACTTCCGCGCCGTCCCCGAAGGCGATCATCTCCTTGCCGAGACAATGTTCAGGCTTCAGCGCGACGAGGACGGGCAAGG
>SLOM01000255.1 GCA_007132505.1 Candidatus Sumerlaeota bacterium | reverse complement strand
TGGGGGCATTGACTGCGCCTCCCTTACGGGGCTGCCGTAGCTCAGTCGGTAGAGCACATCCTTGGTAAGGATGAGGTCAGCGGTTCGATCCCGCTCGGCAGCTCCACTCAGCTCCCCACTCCGAATCGAAGTCCGATTGCTGAGGCCGCGTAGCGGCCCGCCTTGACAGTTCCGCCCCCTTGGTGCGCAACTTGGGGGCCTAAGAGGGCCCTCCCCAAGGCCGGCATGGCATTCCCACCACAAGGACGGTTCCGCCAATGCGCTTTACCCTGTTGTCCTCTCTGATGCTCGCCGCCTGCGTGTTTGTTGTGGCCTGCGAGCGGGATGATACCCCAAGGCCTCCGCAGCCGGGCGTGCTGGCGGAGATGTACGGCGAACAGCTCTCCGTGGATGACCTACGCGAGCAGTGGCGCCAGATGCGCGAACGGCAGGCCCGGGAGGCGGTCGCACCGGACACCGACCTCAGAGCCCCCGCCGAACCGGATTTCACCAACCGCATGCTGCAGGCACGCCAAGTGGACAACTGGTCGAGGGGCCTTGCGGGCGAGCGGCTCCAGGGCCAGGTGGACGTTACCTCCGGGGAGGTGGAGTCCTACATTGACAGGCTGCTCGAGCGCGAAGAGTTCGCGCCCTTCACGGAGGAGAGGGCGGCCCTGAGCATCACCTTCAACCGGGGCTTGGCGATGGTCCGCGAGCAGGGCCTGCAGGACCCGGAAGCGATCCGCGAGGTCTTCGAGAGCCTGCGGCCGGACCCCGAGGTTCCCCCCGGCCTTGAGGAGGAAGAGGAGCTTCTCTACCTTGAGGAGTGGCACGCGCAGTGGACTTCCATGGTGGAAGGGGTGCTCCACTGGGGGGCTTCGCCCGATATGCGGCTGGCGGAGACCGAGGAGGAGTACCGGGACCAGTTCCGCGAGCAGGCCCGCCTCCACCTCGCGCGCCACAAGCTGGCCGACCAGGTGATCGAGCGCGAAGGCTACCTTGACGACGACACGCTCTTGCAGGAAGCCCGGCAGCTCCTGGGCCGGGCCAGGATCGCCGGCCGGCAGATTGACATGGAAACCAGGGAGGCACTCCACCACATGCTGCGCGAGCGCGAGTGGGAGAGGATGATCCTCCGGGAGCAGGAGGAGCACCTCACGGTCTACGATCCGGACGTGGAGAGTGAGATGGAGGACATCCTGCAGCAGCGGGGCTACCGGACGGACAGGCTGGTACCCTACCAAAACGCCCCCTTCTCCCCGATGCGTTAGGCGGAGCGGATGACTTCCCGCCGCCACCGCGAGGGATCCGGGATCGAATCATCGGTCCCTTCCGCCGGAGGGCATACCATGGCCAGCACCGGGGAGTGGGAGTTGCTCTCCCTGCTGCATCCGCTGCTTGAACGCCAGACCGCCGGGCTGCCGCTTGCCACCGGCGACGACGTGGCCGTCACCGCCCCGCCTCCGGGCGGGGAGAGACTCGTCTGGACAATTGATTCCATGGTGGAGGGGACGCATTTCCGCTTCTGGGACCACCCGCTGGCCACGGCAGAGGCGCTCGGTTGGAAGCTTGCCGCGTCAAACGTGAGCGACCTTGCCAGCAAGGGGAGCCGGCCATGGTACGCCCTGCTGTCCCTCGGCGTGCCGAAGGAGACACCGGTCTCGCGGATCGAGGGCTTCTATCGCGGGCTGGAGGAGGCCGCCGAGGCATGGCACTTCCGGATCATCGGTGGGGACACCGTGCTGGCGCCGCAGTGGACGCTGACGCTGGCGCTGGTGGGGACGCTGCCCGCGGAGAGCATCATCGCCGGCCGGCACGCCGCCAAGCCGGGGGACCGCCTGTATGTGACCGGCCAGCCGGGTGAAGCGGCGGCGGGACTGGAGGTCCTCGAGGGGCGCCTTCCCCTCAAGGAGGAGTTCGCCCGCTTGCTCGTCCGCCGGGCCGTGCGCCCGGAGCCACCGCTGGATTTCGGCTGCAGGCTGGTGGACCTCGGCGGCCGGCTTGCCATGATTGACGTCTCCGACGGCGTGGCCAAGGACGCCGCCCACCTGGCCGCGAGAAGCGGTGCCTGCATGGTCCTGCGGGAGAAAGAGCTTCCCCTTTCCACCTCACTCAGTGCGGCTTCAGAGGGGACCGGGAAGCCACCCACGGCGTTTCTGCTGCACGGCGGCGAGGACTATGAACTGCTCTTCGCCAGCTCGGCCGAGGAAGACCGGCTCCAGACGCTGGCACGCGAGTGCTCCGTGCGCCTGACCTCCATTGGCTTTGTGGAGAAGGGCAATGGCGTGGTCCTTGAAGCCGCGAACGGCACGCGCCGTGCCATCCAACGCGAAGGATACGAGCATTTCCAATGACCGAACTGCCGGGACTCAAACGCGAAGAGCTGGACGTGCTCCAGGCCGACATGGACGACGAATCGCCCCAGATTCTCGGCGCGCTCGTCCGGCGGGCACTCCGGGAAGGAGCGCTCGACTGCCACCTGACCTCTCTTCACATGAAGAAGAACCGGCCGGGCACGCGGGTGGAATTGCTCTGCCGGCCGGAGGACCGGGAGCGGTTCGTGCGCTATCTGCTCGTGGAAACCAGCACCCTCGGGGTGAAGGTGCGCCGCGTGGAACGCTACGCCCTCCCGCGCCACCAGGAACAGATACTCATCCAGGGCGTAAAGGTGCGTGTGAAGGTGGCGACGCTCGACGGCAAACCCATCCGCGCCGTGCCCGAATACGATGACTGCCTGCACGCGGCGGAGAAGAATCATTTGCCCCTGAAGAGAGTCCTGGAGGAAGCGGAGGCCCGCTGCCGCCACATGATCGAGTAACAAGTGGCGAGTGCACAGGGGCCTCCCATCATGGCGAGAGTTCGTATAGACACGGAGTGGACCAAGGCCGCGGCGCAGCGCGCAAGGGGCGGCACGGTGCGGCTGGCGTGCTGTCCCGGCCGGAAGGCGAGCATACCCGCCACCTTCGCGGTCAAGAAACCGGATCGTTTTCGGCAGCTTCGGATGCGGCGTGATGGAGACTGGCAGGTCTGCCAATCAGGCCCGCTGGAGATTCGCGTCCGGCAGGACGGCCGGCGCTGGCACCGAGGCAACCTCCTCGTCCAGTGGCAACACGAGGAGAAGCGGCGCTCCTGGCGCCCGGGTGACTTGGACAGGGAGAACCTCGGCGGGTCGTTCCAGTCCTTCGATCTGCTGAACGAGGGCCTGATCGCCGGCGGTGTCCAGCCCTACGACCCGATGAAGGGTTTCGATGCGCACGTCTGCAGCCCCACCACCCTGCTCGACCAGCTGCGGGACGTACTGCGGGCCAAGGTGGACCCGGAGATAGACGAATACGAATGGTTCCGCGAGTTTGTGCAGCTCATGCGGGACGAGGAGCCTATTCACCTGCGCCAATGGCCGAAGGAAGTGCTGGCAACCCGTGACCGGCTGCGGCGCTTCCCGCCGGGGCTGCTGTCGCGCTCAGGCGTCACGATCTTCCTTGATGATTCGCTTCCGTGGAACTCGCGCGAGGAGTGGATCGGGGAGCATCCCCCAGACCCTGCCCCGCAGGTGCTCTACGTTGTGTATTACGGGCACGACTATAGGTCGGGACTCACCCGGCTGGCGGAGATCCTCGGCCCCGTCCCCCGGCCGGAGGACTGGATGCTCGGCGTTTGGTATTCCTGCTACCGCCGGATGGGCGAGAAGCATTACCGCAAGGTGCGGGAGGACTTCGACCGGCACAGCCTGCCGCTGGACGCCGTCGTGGTGGACACGGATTGGCACCGTTTCTTTTGGCATGGTTTCGACTGGGAGAAGCGCCTCTTCCCCAACCCCGCGCGCTTCGGGCGCTGGCTGCGCAAGAGCGGCCTGCACGCGTCCTTCAACGTCCACCCCCAGTATATACCGGAGAAGGACTCCCGGCTGCCCGCGTTCCTGCTCCGTACCGGCGTGCCCCCGCGTATCCTCCGCCGCAACGAGGTCCCGCACCCCTTCCACGCGGACTGCCAATCCGTGGATCTGTTCGACAAGACGCAGGCCAAAGCGTATTTTGATATCTTCCACAAGCCGATCGAGAGGGATGGCTGTGACCTTTGGTGGGTGGATGGGACGCTGCGCACCTCCGCAGGACGCGACGCCACGGCCTGGCTGAACGAGCTGTATGCGCGCGAGGGAGCCGGGCCATTGGTGCTCTCCCGCACGTTCGGGCTCGGCGCACACCGCTCGACGCTGCACTTCACCGGCGATGCGCTCAGCCAGTGGAGGGTACTCGAGCAGGAGGCCGCCGCGCTTCCGCTCGCAGCCAATGTTCTGCTGGCATGGGTGTCGAACGACATCGGCGGGTTCTTCAAGGGACTGATTGACCGGAAGGACAACAAGCCGGACACCGCGCTCATGGTGCGATGGGTGCAGTTTGGCGTCTTCAGCCCGATATTCCGTCTGCACAGCGACCACGGGGTGCGCGAGCCATGGCGCTTCGGAAAGAAGGGGCTCGCGATCATGCGGCGTTTCCTGCAGTTGCGGCGGGACTTCGTCGCTCCCCGGCTGCGCGATCTCGCCGGTGAAGCGCACCAGACGGGGGCCTCGCCCTTCCGGCCCATGTACCACGAGTTCCCCGCTGAGGAGCAGGCCTACCGCCATCCGGGTCAGTACATGATGGGGGACAGGGTCCTGGTGGCACCGGTCACCCGCGAGGACGGGCGGGTGCGCTACTGGATCCCGCCGGGCACCTGGCGCCACCTGTTCCTTGATCGCGAGATCGGGGGGCCCTGCGCGCTTGCTGAGGAGGTCCCCCTTGAGGTCATGCCGGTCTACGAGCGGGCGGACCGGTGATCCGCCGATCCAGCGCCCACTACTCCTCCGGGCCGGGCTTGCGGCGTAGGCGCTTGAGCCTGCCGCGGTGAACCTTTGATTCGAGGATGCGCCGGCGGACCTTCGCGGGCGTGCTGGTCGGAATTCGGGGCTTGCGGCGGCGGTGGAGCCGTTCCAGCCGCTCGCGCAGCACGGCAAGGCACGTCCTGCGGTTGCGGTGCTGGCTTCGCTCGCGCTGGGAGGTCACGACGATCCCCGTGGGCTGGTGGCGGATGCGCACGGCGGAGTCGGTCTTGTTGACGTGCTGGCCACCGGGCCCGCTGGCGCGGAAGGTGGAGACCTCGCACTGGGCGAGGAGCTGCTCGTCCGTGAGGTCGCGATAGGGATTGCTCATGGCAGTCTGGGCCTTTGGTGCCGTGTGTTCCCCTTGACATCGGGTGGTTAGCAAGCAACAGTCCAGTGACTTGTGCCTGATTCTTGCTAGGAGTAGGGTTGACCCCGAAAAGGCAGGCGCGAGAAGAACAGTAACCAACCTCCCCACCAAGGAGGAGGACCAGTATGGCTCTCTCCCTCCAACAGGTTCAAAAGCAAACTCAGCGCCTCATCATGACCCCCCAGATGCAGCAGTCCATCCAGCTGCTGCAGATGAACTCCATGGAGCTTGAGCAGCTCATCCGTCAGGAAATGCTCGAGAATCCCTTCCTGGAGATGGCCGACGAAGAGGAGGCGCTCCTCACGGAAACAGAGCCGACGGAGGAGGAGACGGAGCTCATCACCCCCGAGGAGCCGGAAACCGGCCTGTCCGACCAAAAGGCCGAGGAGCAGAAGGCCGCCGAGGTCGAGGATGAGCCGGCGCCCGAGCGCGACGACAAGCCCAGCCCCGCGGAGTCCGGCGAAGAAGCACCTCCCGACCCCGCCAACGAGGCCGAGGGCAGCGAGGAATTCGAGCGCTTCGAAGAAAACGACGTTGATTGGAACGAGCAGTTCGAGGACAGCGACAGCATCACCTACACGAGCACCCGCGAGGAGGCAGAGGAGAACGACTTCACCACATACACCGGTGCCACCGACAGCCTCTATGACAGCCTGCTCCGCCAGCTCCGGCTCTCACGCCTCGCCGGCAAGGACATGGACATCGGAGAGTTCCTCATCGGGAACCTCGATTACGACGGGTATCTGGACTGCTCGCTCGAGAATCAGGCGCTCATGGTGGGCTATCCCGCCGAGCTGATCATCCCGGAGGACGCCGGGCCCACTGAGACCGTGGACAAGTATCTGCGCCACCTGCTGGCAAAGCTCCACTCCGGCGAGAACCCCGAAGCCTTCACCGGCATGAAGCGCAAGGAGCTGATCCTGCGCATCATGGCAAGGATGCTCTCCCTTTCCTACGACCAGGCGGCCTCCATGAAGCAGGAGGAGCTCCTGCGGCGCCTGATCGCCCGCAAGACGAAGGAGGATTACGAAGAGCTGAAGGACCTGCACCCCTCCGACCTGATGCTGCACTCGGTGGCCTACCGGATGAAGACGGAGGCGGACAGGGTCTTCGACGTGCTGGAAATCCTGCACGAGTTCGAACCAACCGGCGTGGCGGCCCGCGACCTGGGCGAATGCCTCAGGCTTCAGTGCGAAGAACTCGGCGTCCGCAACCGGCTCCTCTACCGGATCCTCGATGAGCATCTCCACGACCTGCAGCAGAAGCGCTTCAAGGAGATCGCCCGCGCACTGGAGACAAGCGAGGACGACGTGATAGACGTGTTCACGACACTCTCCCGCCTCGACCCCAAGCCGGGCCGCTCGATCACCAGGGAGCGCCCGCAGTACATCACGCCGGACGTTTACGTGAAGAAGGTGGATGGAAAGTACATGTACTTCCTGAACGAGGGCGACGTGGGCCGGCTCAAGGTGGCGTCGAACTACCGGCGCATGATGGCGAACAAGCCCACGCGCCGGCGCGGCGGTCAAAACACGGCGCGCGCGGAGGTCAACGGTGCCTCCAAGATGGACGGGGCTTCAGCAACCGCCACGGCCGGGACGGATCAGGCCACTCCGCCCGCAGGGCGCTGGGAGCACTTCGAAAACGCCGCGCCCTCCGAACAGGATGCCGAGTACGCGTCGGAAAAGTACAAGAACGCCGTCTGGCTCATACGAAACATCGAGAAGAGAAAGTCCACGATCCTCCGCGTGACCGAAGCGATCATGGAGTACCAGAAGGACTTCCTGGAGAAGGGTATCGAGCACCTGCACCCGCTCACCCTGCGCGATATCGCCGAGCGCGTCGGCATGCACGAGTCCACCATCGCGCGCGTCACAACGAAGAAATACGTGGAGACGCCCCGGGGGCTCTTCGAGCTGAAGTATTTCTTCTCCTCCGGGCTCGACACCGACGGTGGCGAGGCGGCCTCCTCGCGCTCAATCAAGGAGCTGCTCACGCAGATGATCGAAAACGAGGACAAGCGCCGCCCACTGAGCGACCAGAAGATCGCCGACCTGCTGCGGCAGAAGGGCTTTCAGATCGCCCGGCGCACCGTGGCGAAGTACCGCGAGCAACTCAAGATACTGCCGGCCAAACTGCGCAAGGACGTGCGCTGACTGCTGGGCTCATCAGGTCTCGTATTCCACGGGCCAATACTCCCCCTTGTCCAGATTCATGTGCTTGTGCAGGTACTTGATCGCCGGGCAGAAGGCGTCCACGACCTTGTACATGTCGCCGGTGAACTGGTAAGTGGTGCCAAGGCACTGCCCCCCGCATTGATAGCGGACCTCGCACTCCCGGCATTCGGGCATGTTGTAAACGCTGCGGCCCTGTATCGTTCGGATGCGATCTGGCCAGTACTCTATTTTTCTCTGTTCGGGGTCCCACTTGCCGTATATCAGGTCCTGAAGGGGCGTGTCGCCGCTGTAGGCGCGGTCACAGCTTGAGACATATCCATCCATTGTGATGTGGGGTGTGGGCCCGCAGGCGCGGCAATAGATCGGGCACCGTCCGTCGAAATTGAACACGAGGTCGTTCAGATAGGAGATGCCGTGCTGCCGTGCGTGACGCCAGGCTTCCAGGTAGCCTTCCGCATACTCCATGATGTTGACCCCCCACTCCGTCTTTTCGCCCGTCTTGTCCACCGGGTCCAGCACGGCCTTGGAGAAGACGCTCTTGATGCCCATCTCCCGGGCTTCGTCTATCACTTCCGTCTGACGGTGGCAGTTGGTCTTGCTGACGGTGAGACCGATGCCAACAGAGGTCATATCCTTGAGCTTGGCGATGGTGTCCAACACCTTTTCCGTGCTGGTACCGCCGCTGGGCGTCAGTCGATAGCGGTCATTGTTGTCCCGCGGACCGTCGTAGGAGATCCAGACGCGGTCAACATTGTTCCCCACCCATTCGAGAGTTTCCGGCGAATAGACTCCGTTGGAGATCATCTCGAAATAGGTCAGTCCGCCGGACATTTCCTGTGCCATCTGGTGAACAGCTTTGATGCCCTCGAGGTTCTGGGTCGGTTCGCCCACGGCGTAGAAGCGGACCTTGTAGTTGCCGGTGCGTTCGAAGTACTCCTCCAGCGCTGCGCGCGCGAAATCCAGGTCAAGAAACTGGTCGTGCCTGTCGGTGGCGGATGTGATACAGTAGGTACATCGCAGGTTGCACTTTGTGGTCATGAAAAAAGTGATAAGTTTCTTGTTGTAATGCGCCACTTAAGGACCCTTTCTCCCGGTTGCCCGAGTTTCAGGACGCTCCCGCGGGGTCAGTATTCCCCCTTGCCCGGCCGCAGCCCGGTCAGGGGGCATCCTCCGGCTGGGAACGTTCAACCGGGCGTTTCTGAGGTTGAGGCCGCAGTCGCGGCGGGTGGTGCCAGAAGCCTGACTGCCGCGTGGGACGCACCACTGGCGCGGTGTTCCTGCCCCGCTGCGGTCTATCCAGCCACCGGCCCGGAGGTGGGGTCCGGTCACAAACCGGCGCTGGGCAGCAAACGGCCACGTCCCGCCGGCGTTGTTCAAGGAAAAAATGGCTCCGGGGCAATTTGCCGCCACTGTGGGCAGCCTCCCTTATTGATGGGAGGCCATGCGGCTGCCCACACACCAACCGCCGACCAGATGGGGCATACAAGACACCGAGGGCACGGTGGGAAGGTCAAGAAGCCAGCGGGGCGCTACGCTGTATAGCTCCGTGCTCTCTTGTGGTGCATCAGCGAATCAGTGCAAGGGGCGGATGATTCCGTGGTGGACGCGTATTGACAGTCAGGCTCAGTCGAACATGCGGAAGGTGCGCGTCTGTGCCTCGCCTTCCCACTCGATCCGTACTGTTGCGCTGAACTCGGTGGTGTCCACGGCGTCGAGATAGACGTCCACGTCGCGGCCGTCGTCGCGCTCGCGGCGTGACTCACCGGGATGGAGGTCCCAGATGTCGTCGCCCGACTCGCTCTCAAAGCGTGCCATTTGTGATCGGGGAAGGATGATTTCCAGCCGCCAGTCCGAGGTGACGTTGCTGATGTCGGGCGGCGGGACGGGAGTGGGCGTCGGGGTGGGAGTCGGAGTGGGCATGGGGATGATGGTGGCGAAGATGTCCTTCTCGCCGAGGGCCTTGAGCTCCCCCTCCAGCCGGTCCCGGGCGCTTTCGCGTTGCTCGATCAGCTCTGCCACCTCGTCGCGCACGTCGTCCACCGGGGGTGGCCCGGGGAGCAGGCGCTCGCGGGTCAGCAGCATCACGGCCAGCGTCATCACGAGCACGAAGAGCAGTGAGTTGACGACGACGATGCGTTGAGGTGTGAATTGCATGAGGGCTCTCTGGTTGAGTTGCGGGCCGCGGACCGGCCCGTCGGGCGCTTCGTCCTCTCAGTTGAAGACCCTGAAGGTGCGCGTCTGGCGCTCGCCATCCACGTCAATGCGGATGGTGGCGCTGAACTGCGTGGTGTCCACCGAGTCGAGATAGACGGGTATCTGGCGATTGCGATGCTCAACCACGCGCGACTCACCGGGGCGAAGCTGCCAGTTCTGCCGGCTGCCCAGGTCCTCGAAGATTGCCATGCCGGAGCGCGGCAGGATGATCTCCAGCCGCCAGCGGTCGGTCACCTCCTCGATGCGGGGCGGCGGCACGGGGGTGGGCGCGGGTGTCGGGGTGGGTGTGGGCATGGGGATGATGGTGGCGAAGATCTGCTTCTGGCCGAGGGCCTGAAGCTGGCCTTCGAGCTGGTCGCGGGCGGTGCCGCGCTGCTCGATCAGGTCGGCGACCTCCTCGCGGACCTGCTCCACGGGTGGCCGGCCCGGCAGGGGCCGCTCGCGGGTGATCAGCAACACCGCCAATGTCAGAACCACGACGAAGAGCAGCGTGTTGATGATTGCAAGGCGTTGGGGACTGGGCAGCATGTGTGGTTCTTGCTCCTATCGCCTTAGCCTGTTGGCGCCCGGGGTTTGCTGCCTTTCGGCGATGCGCGAGACGACGACGTCCACGCGCAGGTGATCACGGTCGCGGCTGGCGCGGACGGTGAGTTCCCGCATCATGAGGCCGGCGCTCTCGAACGTCTTCAGCAGGTTCATGCAGCGGTCGAAGGGCCCCTCCACGTTGATGCCGACGTTGATGAGCTCGTAATCCTCCACACCCTGGATGTCCTCCCTGTCGGTGCGGATGCTTGGGTTTGGGAAATCGTTCTCGCGGGCCATGGCGGCGACCTGCTGCTGGAAGGCGGTCAGGGG
>SLOM01000278.1 GCA_007132505.1 Candidatus Sumerlaeota bacterium | reverse complement strand
GTCCCCGAAACGCTCATGCAGACGCTGCTGGACCTTGACGCGGAATACCGCCGCGTCTGGCAGGACGAGAGTTTCCACCGGGAGCTGGACGAGCTGCTGAGCGAGTACGCCGGCCGGCCGACCCCGCTCACCCGAGCCCACCGCACCGAGGAGTTCCTCGGCGGGCACCTGCGCGTTTACTTCAAGCGGGAGGATCTGCTCCACACGGGGGCGCACAAGCTCAACAACACGCTCGGGCAGGTGCTGCTGGCCCGCCGGCTCGGGAAAAAGCGCATCATCGCGGAGACAGGCGCCGGGCAGCATGGCGTCGCGACGGCCACCGCCTGTGCCCTCTTCGGCCTGCCCTGCGCGGTCTACATGGGCAAGGAGGACACCGAGCGCCAGGCGCTCAACGTCTTCCGCATGAAGCTGATGGGCGCGGAGGTCATCCCCGTGACGAGCGGCACCGCAACGCTCAAGGACGCCACGAACGAGGCCATGCGGGAGTGGCTCTCCACCTGCGGCGAGACGCACTACATCATCGGCAGCTGCGTCGGACCGCACCCGTTCCCGATGATGGTCCGGGACTTTCAGTCGGTCATCGGCAAGGAAACGCGCCGGCAAATTCTGGAAAAAGAAGACCGCCTGCCGGACCACGTGATTGCCTGCGTGGGCGGGGGGAGCAACAGCCTCGGCATGTTCCACACCTTCTACGAGGACGCAGGGGTGCAGCTCCATGGCGTGGAGGCGGAGGGCAAGGGCGTCCCCACCGGGCTCCATGCCGCCACGATCACGACGGCGCGGGTGGGTGTCTTCCAAGGGAGCAAGAGCTACGTCCTCCAGACCGGCGACGGGCAGATCACCCCGGCCCACAGCATCAGCGCGGGACTCGACTATCCCGGCGTGGGGCCGGAACACTGCTTCTACCACATGACCGGGAGGGCCACCTACACGAGCATCACGGACGATGACGCGCTGGCCGCGCTGCGCAAGACGAGCGAGCTGGAAGGCATCCTCCCGGCGCTCGAGACAGCCCACTCCATCGCCCAGCTTCACAGGATGGCTCCGGGGCTGCCGGAGGGGGCGCTCGTGGTCGTCTGCATGTCCGGCCGCGGCGACAAGGACGTGTTTTCGCTGATGAAGCATCTGGAGGTTTAGGCCTCTCCGCTCCGGCGGACCCGGCCTCTCGTCCCGCTTTTCCGCTCGTTTTTTTGCTCCAAAACGACTTCCCGCCGGGCCCCGAACCGTGGCGCGGCGAGAGTCCCCACGCAGTCCAACACATCAGGAAACCCTCCGTTTTCCCTCGACGGGTGGAGGAGGTGGCTTTCACCCTTCTGTCCGCATAAACCCGGAAGAGGACCATTCTCCTATGAACCATAACGGCACCATCGAAGGCTTCCCACCTGAGCAGGGACTTTACCGCCATGCGCACGAACACGATGCCTGCGGCATTGGATTCTGTGCGGACATCTCCGGAGCACGCTCGCACGCGATCATCGAGCTGGCCCGCAGGGCGGTCGTGAACCTGACCCACCGGGGCGCCATTGACATGGACGCCAAGACGGGCGACGGGGCGGGCCTGCTGACCCAGATACCCTACAAACTCTTCCGCCGCGACCTCGAGCAGTGGAACGCACGGCTCGACCACGACGAGGACCTGGGCGTCGGCATGGTGTTCTTCCCCCGGGAGGACGAGCTGGCCCGCGAGAAGTGCCGCCTCATCATGGAGGAGGCGCTCGCGCACTACGAGCTGCGCCTGTTCGGGTGGCGCCGCGTCCCCGTGGACCGCACCGCCATCGGCGACAAGGCGGACGACACGCGCCCGGTGATCGAGCAGGTGCTCTTCGGCAGGCCGGAGAACATGGACGCGCGGGACTTCGAGCGCACCATCTACCTCTGCCGCAAGGTCATCGAAGGCTCGATCCTCCGCCGCGGCATCCCGGGCTTCTACATCAGCTCCATGAGCAGCCGGACGGTCTGCTATAAGGGCATGTTCGTGGCACCGCAGCTTTCCATCTTCTATCAGGACCTGAAGTCGCCGCTTTACGAGTCCGCCTTGGCGGTGCTTCACCAGCGCTACTCCACCAACACTTTCCCGCAGTGGCGCCTCGCACAGCCCTTTCACATGATCTGTCACAACGGGGAGATCAATACGCTGCAGGGGAACCGCAACTGGCTCCGCGCCATCGAGCAGCGCATCCTGAAGGACCCCCAAGCCGGGGCACTGCGCAAGATGATGCCGGCCATCCAGGCTGGCGGCTCCGACTCTGCCGCGCTCGACAATACGCTGGAAGCCATCGCGCTCTCCGGCCGGTCCATCCTGCAGGCGGTACCGATGCTCCTCCCCCCCGCCTGGGAGCATAACCCCGAGGTGCCGGAGGACCACCGCGCTCTCTATAAGTACAACAGTTGCCTGATGGAGCCGTGGGACGGCCCGGCAGCAATCGCCTTCACCGACGGCCGTGTCGTGGGCGCGACGCTCGACCGCAACGGGCTACGCCCCGCGAGGTACAAGATCACCCGCAACAACCGCATCGTGTTCGGCTCGGAGGTTGGCATCCTGAACCTCCCCGACGAGGAGGTGGCAGAGAAGGGCCGGCTCGGCCCGGGCCGCATGATCGCCGTGGACACGCAGGCCGGACGCGTCCTGCAGGACGAGGAAATCAAGAGCGAACTCGCCGGCAGCCAGCACTACGCGGATTGGCTCCGCGAGCACATGGTCGAGATTCCCGGGCGCAAGGCACTCCTCCAGAAGAGTTTCGAGTCCGGCAATGGAATCCCCGCCCCGCCGGAGGATGCCCTGCCGCTCCTCACCCGGCAGATGATATATGGATATACGCACGAGGACGTGCGGCGCGTGCTCTTCTCCATGTTCAAGAGTGGCAAGGAAGCCCTCGGATCCATGGGGGACGACACGCCGCTGGCAGTGCTGAGCAACCGGCCCAAGCCGCTCCACCACTTCTTCAAGCAGCGCTTCGCCCAGGTCACCAACCCCCCGATAGACCCGATCCGGGAGTCCTCCGTGATGTCGCTCTTCGTGAACCTCGGTGCACGCGGGTCCGTGTTCGAGGAAACACCGGAGCATGCCCGGCTTCTGCGGATTTCCTCGCCGGTGCTTACCCCGGCGGAGATGGCCTGGATCGAGGAGCTGGACCGCCCCGGCCTCCGGGCGGGCCGCATAGACGGGACGTTCGAAGTGGCCGGCGGCGACGCGGCACTGGATGAAGCCCTGAAGGACATCTGCCGCCGCGGCCTGGAGTTGATCGCCGAAGGCAGCACCATCCTCATCGTGAGCGACCGGAACGTTTCCGCGGCCCGCGGCCCGGTACCGTCGCTCCTGGCAGTTGGTGCGCTGCATCACCACCTGATCCGCGAGGGCAAGCGCCTCGGGGTGTCCATCGTCTGCGAATCCGGTGAATGCCGGGACACGCACCATTTTGCCACGCTGCTGGGGTACGGTGCCTCGGCGGTCTATCCGTTCGTCGTGTACGAGGAGATAGACAGGATTCTTGCCACGACGCCGGACCTGCTGGACGGGCTGGACGCCTCCCAGTCCATCGAGAACTTCACCCGCGCCATGGACGAGGGCCTCAAGAAGATCATGTCCAAGATGGGCATTTCGACGCTGGGGAGCTACGTCGGCGCGCAGATATTCGAGGCGATCGGGCTGGACCAGGCCCTGATCGAGAGGGCCTTCACCGGAACGCCCTCCGCGGTATCCGGCGTTGGCCTTCGGGAAATCCGGGAGAACTACGCCGAGTTCCACAAAACCGCGATGGACAGCGGCGAAGCCAAGAGGCTTCCCAACGAGGGGATCTATACGTTCAAGTCCAAGGGCGAGCACCACGCCTACAACCCCAAGGTGGTGAAGGCACTCCACAAGTCCGTGAAGGACCGGGGCGAGGAGGAGTACAGAATCTTCCGCGACCTGGTTAACAAGCAACCACCCACATCGCTGCGCGACCTGCTGGAGCTGCACAGCGACCGCGAGCCGATCGAACTCGATGACGTGGAGCCGATCGAGTCCATCATGAAGCGGTTCTGCACCGCGGCGATGAGCTTCGGGGCGCTCTCCATCGAGTCACACGAGACGATGGCCATTGCGATGAACCGCATCGGCGGCAAGTCCAACAGCGGCGAGGGGGGCGAGGATCCGGCCCGCCACCGCCCGATGCCCAATGGCGACTCCAAGAACAGCGCCATCAAGCAGATCGCCTCGGCACGCTTCGGCGTCACACCCGAGTACTTGGCCAGTGCGAAGGTCTTCGAGATCAAGATGGCCCAGGGCAGCAAGCCGGGCGAGGGCGGCCAGCTCCCCGGACACAAGGTCTCGGTGGAGATCGCCGCGGTGCGCCACAGCGTGCCGGGTGTGACCCTTATCAGCCCGCCACCGCACCACGACATCTACTCGATCGAGGACCTGGCGCAGCTGATCGCGGACCTCAAGACCGTGAACCCAAGGGCGCGTGTCTGTGTGAAGCTTGTGGCGGAGGCCGGGGTCGGAACCATCGCCGCCGGAGTGGCCAAGGCCGCCGCGGACTCCATCCACATTTCCGGACATGAAGGGGGTACCGGCGCCTCGCCCATCTCCAGCATCAAGCACGCAGGCTCGGCGTGGGAGCTGGGCCTGGCCGAAGCACATCAAGTGCTTGTGCTGAACAATATGCGCGGGCACGTCACGCTGCGGACCGACGGCGGCCTCCGCACCGGACGCGACATCCTCGTGGCGGCGCTCCTCGGCGCCGAAGAGTACGTCTTCGGCACCGCCGCGCTCGTGGCGACGGGATGCGTGATGGCCCGCCAGTGCCACCTCAACACCTGCCCGGTCGGCATCGCCTCACAAAGGCGCGAGCTGCGCGACAAGTACACCGGCACGGCGGACCAGCTCGTGGCGTACTTCCAGTTTGTGGCGGAGGAAACGCGCGAGATCATGGCACAGCTCGGCTACGACAACCTGAACGAGCTGGTGGGCCGTGCGGACATGCTGCGGCAGGTGCGCCGGCCGGACTGCGCCCGCGGAGGGACACTCGACCTCTCCTCGGTCCTTGCGCTCGTGGACCCCGAACGGAAGCGCTCCCACCGCCGGATCCGGGCCCGCAACAATAGCGTGCACTCCCAGGGAACACTCGACGACACGCTCATTCAGGACGCGCAGAGCGTCATCGTCCATCGTCAGGGGCACTTCACCACCCGGATGGAGATCACGAACACCGACCGCACCGTGGGCGGGAAGCTCGCCGGAGAGATCGCGTTCCTCCACGGCAACACCGGCTTGGGGGACGGCGAAATCGAGGTGACCTTCCACGGCACCGCCGGACAGAGCTTCGGCGCCTTCTGCGTGCCTGGCATGAGGCTCCGTCTTGTCGGCGAGGCGAACGACTACGTGGGCAAGTCCATGGCGGGTGGTGAGATCGTCGTCCATCCCTCTCCGCGGGCCACCTACGACCCCTCCCGGAACGTGATCGCCGGCAATACGTGCCTTTATGGCGCAACGGGCGGGACGCTGTTCCTCCGCGGGCGGGCGGGCGAGCGCTTCGCCGTGCGAAACTCCGGCGCCAAGGCCGTCGTCGAGGGCGTGGGAGAGCACGGGTGCGAATACATGACCGGCGGCGTGGCGGTCATCCTCGGCACGGTCGGACGGAACTTCGCAGCGGGCATGACCGGTGGCGTCGCCTACGTGTACGACCGGGAGAAGCTCTTCGAGCAGCGCTACAACCCCGAACTCGTCGGCCTCCACCGTCTGACCGATGAGGCGGACCTCCACACCCTCAAGGTCATGATCACCGCACACGTGGAAAAGACCGGCTCCGTCAGCGGAAGGCGCATCCTCGATAACTGGGACGAGGAGACAAAGCACTTCTGGAAGGTACTCCCCTACGAGGCGGAGAAGGTCGAGGGCATCTCCTCCGGCAAGGCAGAGAAGAAACAAGACGAGCCTGCCAAGGCCCAGAGGTAGCAGATACCGCGGCCCCTGCCGGACCCATCAACGACCAAATTCGGAGAGGGAGGAAGCCCGGTGCTTCCTCCCTCTCTTTCTTAAGCGAGGCCTGGTGTCTGCCTGTGTTCATGCCGGACGGCATCTTATGATACTTTTTGGCAAAAAAGTATCATAAGATGTGAACTGAGCTTCACAAGGTATCATTTCCCTTGACTTGTGATACTTTGGAGCGTCTTGGTATCATTGTTTTCGCGGGGATGTCAGCAAAGTACCACTAGGGCAGGCAATGAGGACTCAGGACTTCACCGAAGAACGCTGGGGCGAGCTTATCCGCACACCCCAGGGGATTCTGGCCTTCCGGCCGAGAGACCTGCCGCCGCCGCTCCGGCTGGATTGGCAGTTCGCATCGCGTTTGGGTCAGGCCATGCACGCGCTTGCGCACTTGGGCGGCACGGCCCGCAACATCCCGAATCCGCACCTGCTCATCCGCCCTTTTGTCCGGCGCGAGGCGGTCCTTTCCAGCCGCATCGAGGGCACCCATGCCACGCTCTTCGATCTGTTGCTGTTCGAAGCGCAGGAGGAAACCCCTGCCCGGCCGCCCCGGGTGCCCGATGTCATCGAGGTGCGGAACTACGTCCGGGCGCTGGAGTACGCGCTTCAGCGCCTGCAGGCCTTTCCACTCAGCCTGCGGCTCATCCGGGAGCTGCACGAGCGCCTGATGACCGGAGTGCGGGGGGATTCAAAGGCGCCCGGCCAGCTCCGCCGGCAGCAGGTTCACATCGGCGCGAGTGCCTTGATCTAGGATTCCATCTACGTCCCGCCACCTCCGGGACCCGCCATGATGGAGTGCCTCCACGCGCTGGAGAAGTTTCTCCACGAGCCAGGAGAACTCCCGGCGCTCGTCCGGATTGCCCTCGTCCACTATCAGTTCGAGGCGATCCACCCTTTCCTTGATGGAAACGGACGAGTGGGCCGGCTCCTGATCTCCCTCATGCTGTGCTCCGAGAAGCTGCTGGATCAGCCGCTGCTCTACCTCTCGGCGTACTTCGAGCGCACCCGCCGGGACTACTACCGGCACCTGCTCGCGGTCAGCCAGCAGGGAGCTTGGGAAGCGTGGCTGGATTACTTTCTTCAGGGCGTGATCGAGCAGTCGAACGATGCCGTGGCGCGCTCCTCCCGTCTGCTCAGGCTCTGGGAGAGGTATCGCGCGGAGCTGACTGCCGCGCGTACATCCACGCTGCTTCTGCGGCTTCTGGACATCCTGTTCGAGTCGCCACGCATCACGGTCCGGGGCGCGGCGGACCTCCTGGACGTCACGCACCGCACGGCCTCCCTGCACATAGCGAAGCTCGTGGAGGCGGGAATCGTGCGCGAGGTAACCGGACGCGGACGCGGCCGTGTCTTCCTCTCGGAGCCGATCATCGAGGCGATCGAGAGTCCGATCCGTCCTGAGGAACGCCACGAACCGCCCTCGTTCGGAACTCCCACGACACACCCCACCCGGTCCGGGTAGCTCCGGCCGTGGGGTTATCAACCGGGGGTGTTTCCGTTCAACGCTCCCGCCCTTGCCGCCGGCTGCGGCCCCTGATGTCAGGACCCTGCATCACACGCTTCCTGGATTTCGGGTAGTGTTACGAGTTGGGGGTAGCACCTGACTTGCAGGACAGGCCGCAGCGGCGGTGAATGAGTTCCTTCCTCATAATCTCACGCCACGATATTGCGCGAGCCTCCGGAGGCTTTCCCAGTCCCCATCGGCGTCAATCGGTGGAATCGGCGGATGAGTTTCTCTATCTTGAGTACAGTCCATGCGGAAGACCACGGGGAGGGATGCCGGCCTGCCGCTGAAGGACCAAACGGAGAGAAGCAGAAACACCCTGGGTATTCACCCCGCCCGCGCCATGGCCATGATCAACTCCGGCAGGTCTTCGGGGCTGTCGGCCCAGGCGGCGGGGGAATAGACCTCCAACTGTTCGCGGGTGCGGGTGCCCCAGAGGCACGCCAGGAAGGGGACCCCTGCGCGCTGGGACACCTCGCCGTCCGGGGCGCCATCGCCCACCAGCACGGCCCGCGGTGTGCCGAGGCGTTCGAGCTGCTCGAAGAGCGCGCGCGGGTCCGGTTTGCGTGGCGCCTCCTCGGGGTGCTCGCCGCGGACGTCGTCGAAGTAGGGTGTCAGCCCGAGCTGATCGAGCGTCTTTTCCGTCATGGCCTGCGGCTTGTTCGTGAGTACTCCGGTGCGGATACCCTCGGCGCGGATGAGTTGGAGTGCTGGGATGATGCCCGGATAGACGGTTGCGCGGTCGGCGGGGTGGGCGCGGTAGTGCGCAATGGCCTCGCGCCGGTACTCCTCCATGTGTTCGGGCGGGACGTGGTGGCCGGCGCGCTCGAGCAGCTTGCCGACCCCGTCACCCACCATGCGGCGTATGTCGTCCACGGAGCAGAGAGGCAGCCCGCGCTCCCGCAGCGGTGCGTTCACCGCGGCCCGGATATCCTCGAAGGCATCCACGAGCGTGCCATCCAGATCAAAGATCGCCGCAAAAGGTTTTGCTGTCAAAACCGTCCCTCCCGGGTGAAAGTGCGGGCCGTGCCGCGCCGCCGGAGGAGTCTTCCCCCACCACAAGGCCCGGCACAAGCGGACACGGGCGTTTGCGCTTTACCTGACCCGTCCCCGCGCCAGCATGAGGTCCCATGCGGCATGGCACATCCGATTCCCCCGCCAAGTGGCTCTCCCCGGCAGCGATCCTCGTTGCGTTCTTTGCCATTACCTTCCCCCTCTGGTCGAACGCCTACCTTGCGCCTCCGGATGCCGCGTCCTACCTCGCCGTCCCCCGGAGCGCCGTGCTCGGTGGGAACCTGGACTTCGCGGATGACTACAAGGCCCTCGGCTTCAGCCGGCATCACTTCTACCTGACGGACGCCGGCCGGCTCTCCAACGACTGGCCGATCGGCAGCGGCGTGCTCTGGCTGCCCGCCTACGCAACGGCCCATGTTGCCGCCCGGACTGCCTCCGCCGCGGGTATGGAGGGGCACCAGTTCTCCCCGGAGGACCCGCCCCGCCGCGCCGGCCTGCCCCGCCCCCAGACGACGGGGGCATACGAGCCGAACCTGGCGCCGACGGGACAGAGCGGCGTCTATCGCCTCGCCGTCACGGTCTGGAGTGCCGGTTTCGCGCTCGTGGCGCTGTTGCTGGCGTGGAGGCTCGCCGTCCCACACGCCGGGAGATGGCACGCCCTGTGGGCGGTGCTGCTTGTGCTCCTCGGCACGCCTGTGGGCTTCTATACGTATGCCTTCGCGATGATGTCGCATGTCAACTCGCTGCTCACGGTGGGGGTGCTGCTGTACGCCTGGCACCGGACGAGGGGGGAGCGCACCCCCGCGCAGTGGGCGCTGCTTGGACTCCTTGCCGGCGTGGTGGCGATGGTGCGGCCGCAGGACGCCGTCTTCCTCTGCGTGTTCGTGGTGGAGTTGATCCTGGAGCCGCCGCAGGGCCGCCGGGCCTGGCTGCACTGGCTTCGCGGCGTGGCCATTGCCGCGGCGGGGGCCCTGCTCGCCTTCTCCCCCCAGATGATTGTGTGGTGGAGTCTATACGGAAACCCGCTCCAGTTCCCCAAGATCGAGGAGATGCACTGGCTTCGGCCGCGTATCGTGGACGTGCTCCTCTCCGACTACCATGGACTCCTTAGCTGGTCCCCCGTGCTGGCGCTGACGCCCTTTGGCGCCTGGATGCTCTGGAGGAAGGACCGGGTCCTGGCGGCGGGGCTCGGCGCGGGAGTGCTCCTGCAGGTCTGGCTGAATGCCGCGAACGAGGTCTGGTGGGCGGGTGGAAGCTTCGGCAACAGGCGGTTCGTGAACTGCGGGGTGCCGTTCGTGGTCTTCCTTGCCGTGTTGCTTGCCGGGGCCCGGCCGGCGCTTGTCTATACGGTCGCGATTGCCGCAGCGGGCTGGAACCTGCTGCTCTGGGCCACGGAGCGCGCCGGGAACCTCTCCCTGGCGCACTATACGCCCTGGGATGTGGGGTTCCTCTCGACGGTGCTCGCCACGGCCAACCCTCTCGTTTTCCTGCCCGGCATGATGGGGGACTTTGCCGGCTTCGGGTGGAGGGTGCGCTTTTCTGCCATGGCGGCGGGTCTTGCCGTCGCGGTGGCCGTGCAAAAGGGCCATCACCGCCGCCTGCTGGCCCGTGTCAGCCGCCCGGGCGTGGTCCTCTTTGTTGTCTATTCCGCCGTGGCGATGCCGCTGCTGTTCGCCGTCCTTGCTGCGCGCACACCCGAACGCAGCCCGGAGGACCTGCCCTTCGGCTTCGAGGTTTACCGGGAGCCACGCTCCCTCTTCGATGGGTATTACGAATACGGTTACTTCAACCTTGTAAAGGGGCGCATGGAGCGTGCCCGAGCAGCCTACGAACGGGCCACCGAACTGCGGCCCGACTTCCCCTTTCCGCACCGCTACCTTGCCACCATCGCGCTTGAATACGATGGTGACGCGGAGAAGGCCATGGAACACAGCGGAAGGGCGCTCGACCTGGACCCCGGCTACGCGCCTGC
>SLOM01000294.1 GCA_007132505.1 Candidatus Sumerlaeota bacterium | reverse complement strand
GATGATTTCTTCCGGCCGGAGCACGCCATCCGGCCGAACAGCAGAACGGAGATTTCCTGCGATTGGGTCTGCATCCGGGGGCGTTTTCGCTGTTTTGGTGCGTTGTTTCGCCTCTACCCGGTCCTGCGAGATCGGGCAAGTCCCGCAGGGTTCGGTGGACCGCTGCCAAGTGGGTCACGGACACCATCCCACGAAGTCGGGGGATACACCCGGCTGCTCGAAAACCCAGACTTTGCCGTTGCAAGCGCGGGCGGCACGTGGTTTGGATTCTTTCCGGCGGGCTTGAAAGCTGTGGAAAGCCCCGGGCTCCGGCTTTGGCCGCCCGTTTACTCGACGAATTTTGGCCACCATTGGGAATCGTTCCATTCTGCCTGGTGCCCTGTATCACCACATCTTCTTCTTCCGCCGGCCTTCGCAGGCAGCGCCCGCCGCGGCATTTCCGCGGCGCGAGCAGCGCCCCGCTTTCTGCTCCTCGCCGGCACGAGTGCAAAGGACTCAAACACATCCATGCCCAAGCGGATACTGATTAATCGCGAGGAACGCGAGGTACGCGTCGCCTTCCTTGAGGACAACAACCGCCTCGCAGAACTCCACACCGAACGAATTGACGAGCAGACCATCGTCAACAACATCTACCGCGGGAAAGTCCAGGACGTCGTTCCCGGGCTCCAAGCCGCCTTCATTGACGCCGGTCTCGAGCGCAACATGTTCCTGCACTTCATGGACATTCGCCCCGAGGCGTTGGTGCTCGATGCCAAGGACCAGAAGGCTGTGCTCCGCGAGGCGGCGCTGACGACCTTCCCGGGCCGGATTCAGCGCCCCGGCCGCCGGCCACGCCAGGACCCCCGTGCCCCGCAGGCTGCCGCGCCCGTCAAAAAGGGCCAGGACCTGATCGTGCAGGTCGTGAAGGATGAGATCGGGGGCAAGGCGCCTCGGGTGACCGCGAATCTCTCGCTGGCTGGGCGTTACGTCGTCATGCTCCCCTTCCCCAGCCAGGAGGGCGGCGTCTCCCGCAAGATCGCACAGGGCGAGGACCGGCACCGGCTCAAGCGCATTCTGGCCACCCTCAAGACTGAGGACCACTCGTTCATCGTCCGCACCGCCGGACTCGATCAGGACGAGGAGGCGCTGCGCCGGGACGCACAGACGCTCGAAGAACTCTGGGATTCCATTCTCCACAAGTACAGGGACCTCAAGGGCCCGGGACTCCTGCACAACGATCATTCGCTCATCTCGCGCATGGTCAGGGATGCGTTCCCCGCCGACTTCGAGGAGGTCATCTGCGACGACCCCGCGGACGCGGCGGCGCTCCGCATCGAGCTGGCCGACCAAATGCCCGGCAAGCAGGACCAGGTGCGTGCTCACGAAGGCCCGGAGTCCCTCTTCGAGCGCCATGGCGTGGAGAAGCAGATCGAAGCCTCGCTCGCCAAGAAGATCCTGCTCAAGAGCGGCGGCTCCATCGTGATAGACGAGAATGAGGCGCTCACCGCGATAGACGTCAATACCGGCAAGTTCACCGGCAAGCGCGACCAGGAGAAGACATCCCTCCGCACCAACCTTGAGGCGTGCGAGGAGATCGCCCGGCAACTGCGCGTCCGCGACATCGGCGGCATCATCGTGGTGGACTTTATAGACATGGTGTCGCGCGGGCACCAGGAACAGCTCGTCGAGGAGATGCGCAAGCAACTGGCACCGGACCGCTCCCGGACAGCGATCGGCCGGCTCTCCGACTTCGGCCTGATGCTCCTCACCCGCAAGCGCCAGCGCATGAGCCTCCAAAAGCAGACTTGCGACCCCTGCCCCTACTGCCGGGGGAGCGGGCTCGTGCGTAACAGCGACGAAGTCCAGCGCCGGCTGAAGTACGACATCCGGCGTGCCCTCGAGGAGAATTCCCAGCTCCGCACACTTGTGGTCAGCGCCCACCCCACGTTCATCGAAGTCCTCAGGACGCGTTTCCGTGCCTACGTCGAACGCCTGAAGGTGGACTCGGGGCTGGAGCTGGTCTTCTGTCCGCTCGCGGAAATGCACATGGAGGACTACCAGCTGACTCCGGTCACGGTGGCCGGGCGCGAGGTGCCGGAGGTCCCCGCCGCGCGCATCCTGCCGGAGGAAGTGCTGGCTCCAGCCGCAGAGCTTCCGGAAGAGGCCCTGACGGCCGCCTCCATGCCGGAGGAGGAGGAAGAGGTTGCCCCCGCCGCTGGGAGCACGGCTGAGGCCGACCAGCCGGAGGAATCGGGACGGGGCCGCCGGCGCCGGCGCCGGCGCGGCAGTGGCTCGGAGCGCCGGGCGCGCCAGCGTGAACGCGAGCAGGAAGCCGTGGAGGAAACCGCCACACCGGCTGGCGCATCCGCCACGCCATCGGCGGAGGATGTCACATTCGATCCGGACGTGGAGCAGGCCGCTCGCGCCGTCGAAACAGCCCTCGCTGCTGCAGGGAACGGCAGCGAGCCCTCCGCCAGCGAACCCAAGGAGCCGGCCGCCGCCACTCCCGGGGAGGAAGTCCAGCCCAAGCGCCGCACGCGCCGGGGGACACGGGGCGGACGGGGCCGCAAGCGCCGCTCGGAGGAGGGCGCCGAGGCTCCGGCGGCTGCATCCGCCGCCCAAGATGAAACCACCGCCCCGGAAGCGCCCGTGAAGACGGAGGAACCGGCTCCCTCTCTGCCCGCGACACCCCCAAGGCCACTTCCGCCCCTGAAGGTCCCGGCGCTTGCCGCGAAGAAAAGGTCCGGTGCACTCCTCTCCATGCTCGACGAGATCGAGCGCGCGGTGGGGAGCCTCCAGGAAGCTCCCGCGTCTCCGAAGCCCGAGGCCCCCATGTCCGCCGCCCCCGAAGCGGCAACGGAGCCTCCAGCGGAGGCGCCGGCACCAGAGGCAAAGCCCGCCAAGCGCCGCACCACCCGGCGCTCCACTGCAACGGCCCGCACGAAGAAAGCCGCGGACAAGGAACCAGCGCCGGCAGCCGCGGAAGCCGCCACGGAGAAGAAGGAGGAAAAGAAGAAGACCTCCACCACACGGGCAAAGCGAACCACCACCACGGCCTCCCGGGCGAAGAAGAGCACCGCGAAGACAGAGGACGCACCCGCCAGGAAGGAAACGAAGGCACGAGCCTCCTCAACGAAGACCACCACGCGGAAAACGGTGAAGTCCGGCGAATCCGCTTCCCCCGCCGCCACTTCCTCGCGTAAGCCTTCCCGCAAGAAGGCGGAGCGTGACTCCGCGGCGGCGGAACCGGACAAGGCCACGGCAAAGGCCGGCACCCGCAAGGGGACGACCACCCGCCGCAGGAAAACCACGGCCAAAACGGGTGAATGACCATGTCTGATCGTGAAGCCGGCAGCGGCAACACATTGGAAGCACGCGCGCAGGTTGCCTTCAAGGCAATGAACATATCCTTTGTCATCGGCATTGTGCTGGCCATCGCCAGCACCGTCTTCCTGTTCGTGAGACAATAGCCGGCCCCCCTGGCGGAAGAGCCCTCCACCGTGCCCTCAACCCGGAACTCCGGCGCCCCACCGAAGAATCAGGTCCTGAGGGCCGGGGTGGTTGGCAGCAGGCCGGAGGAAATCATCCCCGTCCTGCAGGGTATGGGGATTGAGGTGGTGGCACCGGAGAGTGCCCCCAACTTCGTGGTGTGCTACGGAGGGGACGGGTCCCTTCTTGGGGCTGATCGGGATTATCCCACCACACCCAAAGTCCCCATCCGGCGGAACAACGACTACGAGAAATGCCCGCATCACCGGAACGAGGCGGTCTTCGAGCGCATCCTCAAGGACAGCCAGTCCGTCGTCCGCCTGCCCCGCCTGACCGCCATCACCCGGGGCGAGAAACTCCACTGCATCAACGACGTCGTCTTTCACAATGCGCGACCCACAAGTGCGGTGCGCTACCGCGTGCGTATTGACGGGCAGCCCTACAGCGACGAGATCGTCGGCGACGGGCTCGTCGCCGCCACACCCTTCGGATCCTCCGCCTATTACCGTTCCATCACACATTCGGTATTCCGCGTTGGACTCGGGGTGGCCTTCAACAACTCCACCGAGTCGGTGAATCACCTGGTTCTCGACTCCTCATCGGTGATTGTGGTGAAGGTGACGCGTGGCCCGGCGGTCGTGCTGGCGGACAATTCGCCCCGGGAAATCCCCATGCACGAGGGCGACGAGCTGGTGATCCGCTACTCCAGCCAGAACGCGGAAATCTGGGAACTCGGGACACTGACCTGCCGGGAGTGCCGCATGCGGGACTCCGGCCGGCCGGCCGGCATTCGCCACGTGTAGTTCGTGGCGGACAAACCGCCCTTCCCAATGGGGGGGTCCTTACTGTTGACGTGGCGGGCATGCAGCAATCCGATGACCTCGGTTGGTTGCAACCCGGAATCAACTATTCAGGCAAGAGGACCATCCACCCATGAGACGCTTTGCTGCCTCCCTCCTGACGGTCATGCTTGTTGCCGTGGTCGCGCTGTCGGCCGGCTGCCGGAGCAAGTACTACATCCGGGACGTTGATCCCGAACGGCCCGACGCCCGGCGCGTCCGTGCCCTCGGACCGGAGAGCCAGGACGTCATCACCGTGGCCGACCGGATGGTCCGCTCCCTCCTCGAGAACGACACCGTCCAAAGCCATCGAAATCCGCCCACCATCGTCATGCTCCCAATGGTCAACAACACCCGCCATGCCATGAACCAGGAGGTGTTCACGACCCTCCTCAAGGCGCGGCTGAACCAGGAGGCGCGCGATCAGCTCGTGTTCGTCTCACGCGACATCTCCGAGGACATCGCCCTCGAGCGCGAGATGAAGCGCACCGGCCAGGTGGACTATGACCCCGAGCTGCGCGCCATGGTGCCGGCCGGAGGGGATTACTTCCTCCGTGGCCGGGCGGACGGGCTTGCCAACGTCAGTACCCGTGGCCAGTCCGACTTCATCATCTACAGCTTCAAGCTCGTGGATGCTGAAACCGGCATCGAGGTCTGGGAGGATTACTACCAGACGATGCGGGAAGGGCGGGACGACGTCATTTATCGCTGAGCTGCCCGCAATACGTAACCGCCGGGAACACCCACACACGACGACGGGGTGAGCGCACCAATGCCGACGCACACCATGCTGGCGGGCCGCTTTCTGCTTCTGGCGGCCGTGGTCCTTGTGCTGACCGCCGCGCCCGGCTGCGCGGTGCGAAGCCAGGGCGGCATGCCCCCGGGCATGGTCGGTGTCGAAGTCCCGGAGGGCATGGGGGGGTACCTCACCCGCCTTGACAGTGATGGTGAACGCAACTGGGTCCTTCACCTGAATGAGATGGCTGTGGAGGCCATGCGCCGGGGCGAGCACGACTTGGCGCGCCGTGCTCTCGACGAAGCAATCCTCAATATCAACGCTGTCTTCGGCACGACCCCCGAGGCCCGCCGGGCCCGCTCGATCTTCTTCTCCGAGGACGTCAAGCTCTTCAAGGGCGACCCGCACGAGCGCTCCATGACGTTCCTCTACCGTGGCCTGCTCTACATGCAGGAGCGTGACTGGGAGAACGCCCGCGCCATGTTCCGCAGCGGTCTGCTTCAGGATGCCTTTGCGGAGGAAGAGCAGCACCGCGCGGACTGGGCGATCTTCGACTACCTGATCGCCGTGTGCGAGGCGCGGATGCGCCGGCCCTTCTATGCGGAGCAGGCTCACGGGCGTTCGCAGGCCATCCTTGAGGACTTCCCCGAGCGCTACCGGGAGCTGACCGGCCAGCTCCTCCGGACGGGCCCCGGGGCTTTCCCCCTGCCGGAGGTGGAGCACAACCTGCTCGTCGTGGCGCAGGTGGGGGCCGCACCGAAGAAGGTGCGCGGCGGGCGATACGGGCAGTTTCAGGTCATCGAGCGCCGCTCCCGTGGCGAGCCGCGTGCCTCCCTGCGGCTCGGCGAATCGGAGACCAACAGGCGCATCCCCATCGTGGACTCGGTGTATTACCAGGCGGCGACACGGGGCGGCCGGCCCTTCGACGCGATCCAGGGGCGGAAGGTGATCGCAAAGGAGGGGAGTGAGATCCTCGCCACCGGCTCGCTTTACAGCGGCCTCGTCGTGCTGGATGCTGCGGGCAACCGGGACACGGCGCTTGTGGGCGCCGGCCTTGTCGGAGCGGGGATCGCCCTGGCCATCTTTGCGGAACTGGTGCAGCCGGGGGCGGACGTGCGCCAGTGGCAGAGCATACCGGACGCCATCGGCGTCTATACAGGCACGGTCCCGCCCGGGGCGCACCGGATCGAGGTGCGCAGTGGCACCGGCCGGGCTGCCTCCGCCAAGCTCAAGGTCCCCGAGCCGGGCGAGGACCTGGCCGTCGTCGTGCATTTTCCCGGAAACCACCCAACCCTCCTCCTTCCACCCGACCTCATCCCAAAGGGAGACCCCGAATCATGAAAGCGATCCGCAGCATTCTTCCCCTGCTCTGCATCGGCCTGCTGGCCGGCGCCCTTGCCGCTGCTTCCGGCTGCCACCGCACTTACCGCGGGCCGGGCACACCCCGCTCGGACGAACGCGCCGTCGAACGTGCCCAACAGCCCGTCGTTCTGCTCGACACCAACCTGCAGCGCCGCGTCGCCTCCGATCAGCACTACCAGGAGCGCACTTCGGAGGGACTCCTGCGTGCCGCCGCCATTCTGCGCAACCGGACCAATTCGGCCCTGCGCGTGCAGGCACGCACGGTCTTCCGCGATGCAGAGGGACTCTCCACCGGCGACGAGACGGCATGGGAGAACGTCTTCCTCTCCCCGCGCCAGTCCACCACGTACCGCGCCGTCTCGCGGACGCCGGAGGCGCAGTCCTTCACCGTCGAGGTCCGCATGCCGTAGCGCGGGCAGGTTGCCGCGGCCTTATTCGCCGCGCGACTTCATGCAGGCCTTGACGAGCCTTATCTGCAGGTACGTGGCCCCGCCCTCGAGCGCGTCGAAGACGGAGCGCAAGCGGCCGTCCCTTGTTGCGCCAAGCGCCTCCTCGATGGCGGCGGCGAGATCCTCCGGTACCCAGGGGGCGATGTCGAGAGGGCCCTCCTCGCGAAGCTGCTCCACGATGTATTGCTCCGCCGTGGAGACGGCGCGGCCGATCTGTTTCGCGATTTCAGCGGTGAGCTCTCCCTGGCGGAAGAGTTCGAGTGCGAGGCGCTTCTTGTCCGCGCGGCGCTCGCTGGTGCGCCTTTCCCTTTCCGTGCGGGGAATTTCCCGAAGCGCGTCCGGCCCGGGTGGAGGGTCCCGCCAGAGAGCTTCGAGAAAGGCGGCGCCGTAGGCTTCGAGTTTCCTGCGGCCGACGCCCTTGATCCGGCGGAATTCGTGCAGGTCGCGGGGGCGCAGCCGGGCGGTGTCGCGCAGCGTGACGTCGCCGAAGATCACGTAGGGTGGGACCTTTTCCCGGGCGGCGATCTGCTTCCGGAGCTGGCGCAGGCGCTCGAAGGTTTCCCGGTCGGTGGGGGACAGGGACTCAAGCGATGAGGTGGGCGGCGCGGCGGCTGTCCTCAGGCGGTCCATCACCACGCCGGTTGCCCGGTTGCGGAGCACGTCCCACCCCTTTTCCGTCACGGAAAGCGCTCCGCCCTCGCCTGCGGCGAGCAGGCCCTGCCCGCGGAGCTGCTCGATCCAGTCGAGGATGCATTCCTTCGGGCGGCCGGACAGCAGGCCCCAGGTGCTGAGCTTGTGGTGCTCCGCTCCGCGTATTTCGGCGGTCTTTGCTCCGGACAGGATATTGGTTGTATAGACGGCATTGTGACTTTCCCCAAGCCGGACGGCACAGGAGAGGATCTTCTGTGCGACGGTATGGCTGTCCGGGACGGGCGTGTGCCCGCCGGTGCACTGGTCGCACATGCCGCAGTTCTGCCGGGGGTACTCCTCCCCGAAATGGCGGAGAAGGCGGGTCCGCCGGCAGCCGGTCTGCGAGCACCATTCGTACATCCGGTCGAGCTTTTTCCACGCGATGGCGCTCTGCTCCGGCGGCACGTCCGTCATGATGCGCTTCCACATCATCAGGTCGGCCAGTGAGTAGAGCAGCAGGCATTCGGACGGCAAGCCGTCGCGTCCGGCGCGTCCGATTTCCTGCTGGTAGTTCTCGATGGATTTCGGCATGCCCATGTGCACCACGTAGCGCACGTCAGGCTTGTTGATGCCCATGCCGAAGGCCACAGTGGCGACGACGATGTCCTCGCTGTCGGCGACGAAGGCCTCCTGGTTGGCACGCCGCTCATCCGGTTCCATGCCGGCGTGATAGGGCACGGCTTTGAAACCCTCCTTGCGCAGGGCGCCGGCAACCTTGTCCGTCTCCTTGCGCGTAATACAGTACACAATTCCGGACTGGCCGGCGTGCCGGCGGACCACCTCGAAGAGCCTGCGGATGCCGGACTGACGCGGTTTGGCGGAGTAGAACAGGTTCGGCCGGTCGAAGGAGCCGCGCAGTTCCACCGGACGCTGGAGGGCGAGCTGCCGCCTGATGTCTCGGGAGACCTCCGGGGTTGCCGTCGCCGTGTAGGCGTGCATGTCGGCCTCGGGAAACAGCTCCCGGAACCGCGCGATCTGGCGGTACTCGGGCCTGAAATCATGGCCCCACATGCTGATGCAGTGCGCTTCGTCCACGGCGACGAAGGAGAGCCTGGCCCGCCCGAGCAGCGTCCTGGGGTCCTCCAGGGCGATCCGTTCCGGGGAGAGGTAGAGCAGCTTGAGTGTCCCTACGGCGAGGCCTTCCTGCACTGCCCGGCGCTCGTCCGTAGGCTGGCCACTGTGCAGGGACCCTGCCCGCACACCGGCCTGCCAGAGCTGCGCCACCTGGTCCCGCATGAGCGAGATCAGCGGCGAGATGACGATGGCGGTGCCTTCGCGCAGAAGCGCCGGTGCCTGGAAGCAGAGGGACTTGCCACCGCCCGTCGGCATCACCACGAGTGAATCGCGGCGCTCCAGCACGGCGGCCATGGCCTGCTCCTGAAGCGGACGGAAGGTACTGTACCCCCAGACGTCGCTCAGCACGGCGCGGAGCCGTGCGCGGGTCTCGCCCGGGAGCGTGCTGCGTTCTGTTGTGTCCGTTTGACCCTGCACTCTCTCCCTCCCATTGCCTCGGGGCCGCACACTCCACTCAAGCCGCCGGGGAGCAAGGTGAAGCTCCGCGGCTCCTCCGGCCTGAGTGCATCTCCCGGATCCGTGAGACGCTGCGTCACTCAACAGGCTTGGTCGCACTTACGGCAGAGGATGGGTCCAAAGGTCCCGCTATTGACAGCACCCATGGAACCCTTCGTGACCTCCGCGCCTCTGCTCCGCCGCGGTGAGTTCTTCTTCCGTGACGGTGGGCAAAGGCTGCGACCCCTGGCCGGGGTCGTTGCCGCTGGCGCCCCCGTTACCGGTGGTGTCGCTTCGCTCAACCACCGGCTACCATCTTGGACCCCGTAACGGGGTCCTCAGAGAGGGGCACCTGCCTTCCTCGGAGTGGAGCATTGCGAGGACCACGTGACTTCCGCTGAAGGAACAACTGAAGAAGAATGGAGACGTCTCCCGGGGGGGGGTGAGAGCCGGTGGGCCCGCCTCTGGTTGCGCCGGGGAGGAATAAAGGGCAGAGTTGGTTTAATGTTGGCCGGAGTCCCTGCGGGGGTCCGGCAGGGGGGATACGATGAGGTATCGCTGGTTTCCATGGAAATGGATCGTCGGCCGTCTGGCGCGGCGGCACGGATTTCTGGACCCGCTCACCATTCTGGCGCAGATGCAGCGCTTCGCCAAGCCCTCCGAGGTGGGCGAGCCGGTCGAACTGCTCCGTGCGGGCATGGTGTTCCACGCGCGTGGACTGCTCAACACCCGGGCCATCCAGCACAACCTTGACTGGGTCTGGCCCTATTGGGTGGAGCGGCAATTCGATCCGCTCGATCCCTCGTTCATTCCCCGTTCCTTTTCATTCAGCCACATCAACCTGACGCACCGGAACTGGACGGCGGTTGGCGTGCCGGACTGCCCGGCGATGCCGCTCGTGGACCCGCGCGGGTTGGTCACTCCGGCCTACAATAGTTGGTCGTGCGACGCATGGGTGCTTGGGGAAGGTGGCGCACGGCTCCTCCCGTGCCGCATGGTGGAGGTGGGGCAGCAACTAGTCCTCGAGCCGGAACTCAAGGTGGTCACGCGCTCGGAAGCAGAGGGTTGCTGGCTGGAAGCGGAGACCTCCGCCGTTGTGGAAGACGGTGCCCCGGTCTGCGTGACCCGTTATCGCGCATCCGCCGGGACGGCAGGTGCACTTGTGCTTTCCTTCCGTCCCTACAATCCCGAGGGCGTCAGCTTCATCTATAGCATTGAGCTGAATCAGGACGGGCGGGGCGGAAGGATCAACCGTGAGGAGGAGTTCTCCCTGGACCAGGCGGCGGATGCCTGCCACGTGTCCGACTATGGGGATGGTGATGTGTTCCGAGCCGTCGAGCGCGGAGAGGAGCAGTCCCGCCATGTTGCCTGCGAGGTGGGCATGGCGACCGCTGCCACCGTCTTCCGCATTCCGCCCGGGGAGAGCCGGGAAGTTGTCCTGCGCGTTCCCGTGTCCAGCAAACCGGAGAAGGACCTTGTGGACCCACTCCCTGCGGGCCATGTCTATCCGGGCTGGCGGGAGTCGCTCGAGGGCACGGCGTCGCTGGAGGTCCCGGACAGCAGGTTCCAGTTTCTTTTCGACGCGGCGGTGCGTACGCTGATACTGCATTCACCAGGCGACGTCTTTCCGGGGCCCTACACCTATAAGCGCTTCTGGTTCCGTGACGCTGCTTTTATGGTAAACGGTCTGCTGGCGCTCGGCATGGTGGACCGGGCGGAGCGTGCGCTGAATCGCTTCGCGTCGCGCCAGACGGCCGCGGGCTACTTCCTCTCCCAGGAGGGCGAGTGGGATTCCAACGGCGAGGCAATATGGAGCTACCGGGAGTTCTGCCGGTTGACGGGCGCCCCGCCCCGGCGCGAATGGCTCAAGCCGATCGTCTCGGGCGCCCGATGGATCGAGCGCAAACGCATGAAATCCCGCGGCAAGGATGGGCACGAGGGACTGCTCCCCGCCGGTTTCAGCGCCGAGCATCTCGGCCCCAATGATTACTACTACTGGGACAATTTCTGGGGAATCGCCGGGCTCGAGGCGGCGGCGGAATTGCTGGCAGGCACGGAGCAGGAGCGCCACGTCACCGAATTCCGGGACGCCGCAAATCGGTATAGACAAACCGTGGAGGAGAGCATCGCCGGGACCCGTGCCCATGGCGAAACCGGAGCGATACCTGCCGCTCCCTCGCGCCGCATGGACGCCGGGGCCGTCGGGTCGCTGGCGGTGGACTATCCCCTCCGTTTGTGGCAACCCGGGGACAGCCGCGTGCTGGCAACGGCCGAGCACCTCTACAAGAACTGCTTTGTCGGCGGTGGATTCTTTCAGGACATGATTCACTCGGGCATCAACGCGTACCTGACGCTGCACCTGGCACAAGTGTTCCTGCGCGCGGGCGACCCGCGTTCCTTCGAGCTGGTGGACGCCGTGGCGCGGTTGGCCTCACCCACCGGCCAGTGGCCCGAGGCGATTCATCCGCGGACAGGCGGCGGGTGCATGGGCGACGGGCAGCACGCATGGGCGGCGGCGGACTGGGCCGTGATGGTGCGCAATATGTTCGTGCGGGAGGAGGGCGACTTGATCGTGCTCCTTTCCGGCGTGCCTGCGGACTGGGTCTCGGAGGGAAGACGGCTGCGGTTTGGCCCCACTCCGGTGCCATGGGGTGTGATCACTGTGCACGCAGAGACCGGAAGGGATTATGTGAGTGTCTCCTGGGAGGCCGATTGGCGGGTTTCCGCGCCGGAGGTCGAAGTTCGCCTACCGGGCGTGGAACCGCGCCGGGTGCCCGGCGAAGGAGGCGCGGTGACATTGGAGAGGGAACCAGCATGAATATCTGCATGATGACGAACACGTATTTGCCACATGTCGGTGGTGTGGCGCGGTCGGTGGACACGTTCGTTCAGGAATACCGCCGGATGGGGCACCGGGTATTCGTTGTCGCCCCGGAGTTCCCCGACATGCCGGAATCGGAGACGGATGTTGTCCGCGTGCCGGCTCTGCAGAATTTCAACGGAAGCGACTTCTCCGTCCGCCTGCCCATCCCGGGGTTTCTGCGGCGGGCGCTGGAGGATTTCCGGATGGATATCGTGCACGCGCATCACCCGTTCCTGCTCGGAGACACAGCCCTCCGCGTGGCCTCGGAACGCGAGGTGCCGATCGTCTTCACCCATCACACGCTCTACGAACAATACACGCACTATGTGCCCTTCGACTCGGAGGTTCTGCAGCGGTTCGTCATCGAGATGTCCACGCGCTTTGCGAATCTGTGTGACGGTGTGATCGCGCCGAGCGGCAGCCTTGCCAAACTGATCCGCGAGCGGGGTGTGGAAGTCCCCATTGAGGTCGTCCCGACCGGCGTGGACCTGGACGCCTTCGCAGCGGGTGATGGTGCGGCAATACGAAGGGAGCTCGGAATTGCCGATGATGCGCTGGTGATCGGGCACGTGGGGCGGCTGGCGAAGGAAAAGAATCTCGAATTCCTTACGCGCGCCGTGGCACGGTGTCTCAAGAGGAATGGCGAAGCCTGCTTCCTTCTCGTTGGAGGCGGGTCTTTCGAGGAGCGCATCGTCGAAATTATGAGGGAGGAAGACGTTGAGGACCGCCTGTACCGCGCGGGCAAGCGCATGGGCACCGAGCTGGCCAACGCCTATTCCGCCATGGATGTCTTCGCCTTCTCCTCGAAAAGCGAGACACAGGGCGTTGTCCTGGTGGAGGCGATGGCGGCGGGGAGCCCTGTTGTGGCGCTGGATGCCTCCGGGGCGCGGGACGTCCTGGAGGACGGGAAGAATGGCCGGTTGCTTGCCGCGGACGCGGGCGAGGGGGAGTTCGCCGAGGCGCTCTCTGAGCTCGTGCAGGACAGTGAGCGGTGCGAGCAATTGCGAAGGGGAGCGGCGGAAACCGTGCGGGAGTATTCGCGGGAGGCCACGAGCAAGCGCGCCCTGGCATTCTATGAGCGCACCATTGCCGAAGATGCCCGCTCCCGCAAGGACCTGCCGGAGAACACCTACTTCGCGAAGCTGTTGAGGCAGATCGAGACGGAGTGGAATCTGTTGGCCGGCCGCGCCGAATCCGCCCGGGCCGTCATAACCCGGACGGATGAGCCGCGGACGAAGTAGCAGCGCGTCAGCCTATTGTATCGAAACGGCTGCCGCGGCGCCCCGGGCAAGCTCCCAGAAAACGTTCGGAACCGAGCCCATCCAGACGACGACAACGGCGGCAGCCAAGCCTCCCGCAGTGGCGAGCGGCCCGGGAGTGAGGGGCCCCTCCTCCGCGTCGAGCAGGTATGCCGCCCTCAGGACGCGCAGGTAATAATAGACCGCAATGGCGGCGTTCATTGCCGCGATCAGCACCAGCAGAAACTGCCCGCCCTCGAGTGCGGCGGAGAACAGGAACCACTTCCCGATGAACCCGGCCGTCGGGGGCAGGCCGGTCAGGCCGAGAATCCCGATCAGCAGACAGAGCGCCAGGAATGGCGAGCGCTGCCAGAGCCCTGCCAGCGCGTCTATCCGGACCTGATCACGGTCACGTCCCACCTCGCATACCACAAGGAAGCAAAGATACGTCATCGCAAGGTACGCGATCGTATAGAAGAGCACCGATGTCAGGCCGAGGTCGCTGAAAGCCTGCAGGCCGACGGCCAGGTAGCCGGCGTGCGCGATGGCGGAGTACCCGAGCAGGCGCTTGAGGTCCTTCTGTACCAGCGCCGCCAGGTTCCCGAGCGTCATGGCGGCGATGCTGAAGCAGATCAGCAGGGTCTGCAGTCCCTCCGCACCCATGGCGCCCTCCTGCATCGCGAACAGCGCCGCGAGCCGGCAAAGCACGCCCACGGTGGCAACCTTGGTGGCAGTGGCGATAAACGTGACGACCGGATGCGGGCCCGCCTGATATGTGTCGGGCGCCCAGAAATGAAACGGGAAGAGAGCCAGCTTGAACAGGAAACCGGCCAGCGTCAGAACCAGTGCCACCCAGAAGAGCGGCTGTTGCGAGAGGGCTGGCACCGCCGCGGCCAGATCCGCGAGGTAGGTCGTTCCCGTCAGACCGAAAAGGAAGCTCATGCCGTAGAGCGTGACCGCCGAGGCGATCATGCCTTGGAGCATGTACTTGACCGCACCCTCGCTTCCCCCCCGCCGCTCGCGGTGCAGCGCCACCAGTGCATATATGGGGAAGGCGGACAGTTCGAGCGCCAAGTAGAGTGTCAGCAGCTCCGTTGCACTGACAAGTGCCATCATTCCCGCCGTGGAAATAAGCAGAAAGAGGGGGAATTCCCGGCGCGCGTCCCGGCGCAGGGTCGGGGGCGAGCTGCCAAGCGTCAGGACGAGCAGGAGCCCGGCTGCGAAGGTGGTCTTTAGGAGCTGCGAGAACAGGTCCACCCGATAAATTCCGGGAAAGAAGGGCTCCCCGGAATGGCCGAGTGTGAACAGGCAGGCGGAGAGCACCAGCACCGTCCCGCCAAGAGCCACGCGGTTCGCGGCCTCGGCCCTTGTCTTGATGGCCACGCAGGCGAAGACGGCAAGCGCCGTCAGAAGTGTGAGCGTTTCCGGGAGGAAAAGCAGCGCCTCGTGCATCGGTCAGAACACCTCCGCCAGAAGGCTGGTGGTGCTGCCGATCAGGTCCAGCATGGCACGCGGGAAAAAGCCGAACAGAACCAGCACGGCCACGAGCAGGGCACGCGGAAGGAGCGCCCAGCCGCGAAGGTCCGGCAGACCCTCCCACTTGGGATTCGGGGGGCCGAAGAACGCCTGGTTGAAGACGCGCAGGACGTAGAGTGCCGTCAGGACAAGGCCCGCGACCACCACGGCCCCCAGGAGCGGGAAGGTGGCGAGCGCCGCCAGGAAAACCAGCAGTTCGCCCCAGAAACTCGCCAGCCCCGGCAGGCCAGCTCCGCAAAGTCCCGCCACGATGAAAATGGACACGGCCTTCGGCATCTGGGAGCCCAGTCCGCCGAAGTCGCCGATCATCTTCGAATGGGAGGTCTCATAAATATACCCGACCGTGCTGAAGAAGAGCGCCGTCATGACGCCGTGGGCGAACATTTGGAAGACGGCGCCATCGAAGGCGCTCTGTCCGGTGGAGGCGTCACCTCCCGCGAAACCGATCACGCCGATGTTCAGCCCCAGCAGCACAATGCCCATGTGCGACACGGAGGAAAAGCCGATGACGAACTTGAAGTCGTTCTGCCGCAACGCCACGAACCCTCCGTAGATGATGCCCACGGCCGCAAGCACGGCGAATAGTGGCGCCCAGTAAAGGGCACCCTCCGGCAGCAGGCGGATGCCAACCACCAGCACTCCGAACGCCCCCAGCTTCATCAGCACGCCTGCGTGGAGCATCGAGACGGCTGTCGGCGCGGCGACATGGCCCGTCGGCGACCAGCCGTGGAACGGGAACATGCCCGCCAGCACCCCGAATCCAAGGTAGACAAACGGATAGACGAATACCTGGAAGTCCCGCTCGAAGGTATGCGCGCCAAGCTCCACGAGGCTGAACGTGCCAAGTCCTGCCTGATGGTAGATGGCCAGCAGCGCGGGAAAGAGCAGGGCGCTCCCCACCAGCAGGAAGAGCATCAGCTTCATCGCGCCGTATTCCTTCCGCGTGCTGCCCCAAATCAGAATCAGCGGGTACATCGGTACCACGGCAATCTCATAGAAAAAGAAGAGCAGAAACAGGTCCTGCGTCATGAAGACGCCGTACACGCCCACCACGAGGAGCATCATGAAGGCGAAGTATTCCTTCACCCGGACCTTCAGCGTCCACATCGTCAGCACGCCCGTGAACAAGACGAGCGAGTTCAGCATGATCAGCGCGACCCCGTAGCCATCCACCGCCATGTGGTAGTCTATGCCCACGGCAGGCACCCAGGGAATGTGCTCGGTGAATTGCAGTCCTGCGGCCCCCGGATCGTAGGCGAACCAGAGGACGGTGCTCAGCGCCAGCGCGATGGCGGAGAAAACGGCCGAGACCCAGCGCACCCACTCGTCCCGCCCCGCCGGAATCAGCATGATGACCAGCACGGCCGCCAGGGGGCAGAGGAGAATGGCGCTGAGAATGGGAAAGTCCATCAGTTCCGCCTTTGGCTATCGTATTCCAAGATAGAACCCCGCCAATGCCACGATCAGGATGACCGAGGCGATGTAGCTCTGCACCCAGCCGTTCTGCAGCCGGGCGATTAGGCCTCCGAGCCTGCTCGTGGAGATTGCTGCGTTGTCGAAGCCGCCGTCCAGCCCCTTCTCCTCCGTCTTCTGCAGGAGGCGTGAAACAGCGTGGACGGCCCGGCCGAACGTCGCCCTGTAGAAATCGTCCACGTACCACTTGTTGACAAAGAGTGTGTGAAGCGGGCCGAGGGCTTCCACAAACCCCCGCCTTGGTGCTCGTGCCCGCCCGAAGTCCCACCATGCGAGCCCTACTCCCACGGCCACCGCGCCCAGGGCGGGAAGCATGGAGATCAGGGAGTGGCTTGGGACCTCCAGGCCAAGCAGCCCGCCAAGCGGTCCCATCATCAGACCGCCAAGCACCGCCCCGGCCGTCAGCACCGCCATCGGGACCAGCATCACCCAGGGTGAGTCCCCCGCCGCGTCTTTCGCCCCCTGTTCCATGCGGGCGGGAAGCGTGACAAGGAAGATCATCCGGAAGGTATAGTAGGCGGTAAGAAACGCGGCGAGAAGGGCCACCAGCCAGAAGGCCGTGTACCCGGCGTAGGAGATGGCTGCGAGTACCTCCTCCTTGCTGAAGAAGCCAGCCAGTGGCGGGATGCCTGCCAGGGCGCCACCGCCCGCGAGCAGACCGGCCGTGGTCCAGCGCATCCGCCTCGCTCCGAGCCGGCCGATCTCCTCCATGTCGTTTGTCTCGAACCTGTGTATATACGAACCGGCACACAGGAAAAGCAGCGCTTTGAACACCGCATGCAGGATAAGGTGCAACACACCGGCAAAGAGGCTGCCTGCAGCCAGTGCCGCAAGCATGAAGCCGAGCTGCCCGATGGAGGAGTAGGCCAGCACGCGCTTGATGTCCCGCTCCACCAGTGCAATGGTCGAGGACAGGATCGCCGTAAACAGTGCAACCGCAAGGACGGTTACCACCACGACCTCCGAGGCAAGGAAGAGCGGGTGCAGCCGCGCGAAGAGGAAAACGCCGGCCGCCACCATCGTGGCGGAGTGCAGCAGGGCGCTTACCGGCGTCGGGCCCTCCATCGCATCCGGCAGCCAGGTGTGGAGCGGGAACTGGGCGCTTTTGCCGGCGATGCCCATGAACAGCAGCATCATGATGAGCGCCAGCGTTCCCCCGGAAACGTGCGCAAGGAGGCCGGTCTCCGCGTCCAGCAGCGCCGGAATATCGGAAATGCCCGTCAGGTTCAGGATCATCAAGACGCCGATGAAAAGGCCGACGTCACCCACCCGCGTCATGATGAAGGCTTTCTTCGCCGCCGCGATGGCTTCCGGCTTCTCGTACCAGAACCCGATCAGGAAGAACGACGCCAGGCCAACCAGCTCCCAAAAAATGAACGCCTGCAGCAGGTCCACCGAATAAACAAAGCCCAGCATGGACCACCCAAACAGTCCCAGCATCGCGAAATAACGCGTCCGGCCGGGATCGTGGTGCATGTAGCCGATCGAATAGACCTGAATGCAGAAGGCGATCACCGCCACGACAGCGCCAAAGGCGAGCGAAAGTCCGTCGAACACAAAACCAAACTGAAGCTGGAAATTCCCGCTCGCGAACCAGAGGTGCCGCACCGGCTCTGCCGGGCCTCCAGCCAGCAACAGTAAGGCGGCGAGGACCGATACCGCACCGCCCGCCAGCGCAACGCCCTGGGCCAGCACGGGGCGCCGCATCAGAAAGACCAGCGAAATGCCAAATGCAACGAACGGGGCGAAGATCGTCAGCAGGACAAGGAGGGTTGGGCTCATTGCAGTGCCGTCACCCCCTCAGCTCGCGGATGTCTTCGGCGTCCACTTCGTGACGCGCCCGGTACAGCACCATCAGGATGGCGAGGAACACCGCCACTTCTGCTGCCGCCAGTCCGATAATGAGCAGTACAATAATCTGCCCCACCACCGGATCAGGCGCGACGAAGAAATTGAACGCCATGAAGTTCACGCTCGCCGCGTTCAGCATCAGCTCGATGCCCACCAGCACGGTGACCAGGTTGCGCCGCGACATGACCGCGATCAGTCCGGCGGAGAACAGCAGCAGCGAGAGCAGAAGAAAAAAAGTCAGGTTCACAGCTCTTCCACTTCCTTCCCTGCCACCAGCACGGCGGCAAGAATGGCCAGCAGAAGAGTCAGTGAAAGCCCGATGAAGACGACGTTGTAGGTGGTCAGAAACGCGTGCCCGATTTCAGTCACAGCCCAGGCATCCGGTGGGAGTGGCTCCTCCCTGAGCGGAAAGTCGGTGGAGGTAATCAGCGCGGCCATCGAGGTGAAGAAAAATCCGGCGGCGAGTATGGCGCCAACCACTTTCCACCGGGAGTGCTCCACCCGGCTCGCCAACGACACCGAAAGCATCAGCGCAAACACCATCGCAACGGAGACGCCCCCTATATATATCAGGATCTGCATCGCCGCCACGAAGGGACTGCCAAGATAGAGAAAAATTCCCGCCACGCCGAACAGTGTCACGCCCAGGCCGATGATGCAGTGCAGGGTGTGGCGGACGAACGCGGCGTAAAGGGCGCCGCCCGCCGCGAGCAGCGCAAAGGCGGCAATGGCAAGCAGCTCGAGCATCAGATGCCGGTCCCTCTCTCGCCGTCCTGGTCTTGCTTGGCGGCTGATTCCGGTTGCTGCTCTCTCTTCTCAGCCTCGGCGCGTGCCCTTGCCTCGGCCTGGGCCTTGCGCTTGGCCTCGCGCTCCTCCTTCTTCCGGCGCTCCGCCTCGCGAATCCGTTCAATCGCCTGGTCCTCCCTGGAGAGCCAGGGCTGCAGCAGATCATACTTGAAGTCCGCGCGGGTGTATCCCGCCGTATCGTATTCCTCGGAGTACCCGAGGGTGTTCGTCGGGCAGACGTCAACGCAGAGGCCGCATTCGCTGCAGAGTGCAAAATCCAGATCGAATTTATCGGGTCTCTTGAACGGGACGCCATCCGGCCGTGTTCCGGTGATCGAAATGCAGGCGGAGGGGCATATCTTCTCGCACTGCAGGCAGGCGATGCAGTTGTGGGATCCGATATTTCCGGCTTCTATAAGGGCAATGGCATTCCGGTGGTTTTTCGATACCTTGGCCCGCTTGCGGGGGTACTCGACCGTCACCGGCTTGCGGAAGAAGTTTCGCAGGGTCACCCCCATGCCCCTCAGCAGGGAGAGCGCGCCGCGCGAAACATCGAGAATGGCTTGCATGGCTTGCCTCCTAGAGCAGCTTGAGGACCAACGCCGTGGCCAGAAGATTAAGCACCGCCAGCGGGACGAGCACCAGCCACGAGAACTTCAGGAGCTGGTCGAACCGCAGGCGCGGAAAAGTCCAGCGGAACCACATCATCACAAAAATCAGAGCGTAAACCTTGATGAAGAACCACACGATTCCGGGCAGCACAGGCCCGTGCCAGCCGCCCAGGAAGAGAATCGTCGCAAGGCCGCACACAATGACCATGCTGGAGTATTCCGCAAAGAAGAACATCCCGAACCGCATTCCCGAGTATTCGGTGTGGAACCCCCCGATCAGTTCGGACTCGGCCTCCGGAATGTCGAACGGGGCGCGGTTCGTCTCTGCCGTGGCCGCCACGAAGAAGATCAGCGCCGCCAGCGGCTGCAGGAGCACGTAAGGGATCCCGCTCTGCTGCATCGCGATGTCACGCAGGTTGAGGCTCCCCGCCAGGAGTACCACCGCCATGACCGAGAGCAGCAGCGGCACCTCGTACGCGATGTTCTGCAGGATGGACCGGATGGCGCCCAGGAGGGAGTACTTGTTGTTCGACCCCCATCCGGCCGCGAAAATTCCGAGAATGCTCATGGAGGTGAAGGCGAGAACGAGAACAAGCGCGATGTCGTAGTCGCGGAAGACCCAGTTGCCCGAAACGGGGAAGAGCGAGCAGATGGCTATGATCGGCGCGAAAATCAAAATGGGGGCCGCAAGGTAGAGCTTCGTGCTCGCGTGGCGGGGCGTGATGAGTTCCTTGCCCAAGAGCTTGATGGCGTCGCAAAATGTCTGCAGCAGGCCAAACGGTCCGTGCTCGGTCGGTCCCAGCCGCCGCTGCATCCGGGCGCTCACCTTGCGCTCCATCCAGATGAGCATGAGACTGTTCACTGACAGGAATGCCATGATGACGGCGACGCTTGCGGCGGCCGCCAGCCAGGTACTCCCGAATATGTCCGTAAAGTCCCGTACCATGGCTTATCTGTCTATCTCCGGAAGCACGATGTCTATGCTCCCCAGGATGGCGATCGTATCGGCGATCATTGTGCCCGGAAGCATCTCCCTCAGCGAGGCGAGGTTGGCGAAGGAAGGCGTGCGCAGGTGTATCCGCTCGGGAATCTCCGATCCGTCGCTGACGATGAACATCCCGAAATGCCCGCGGGCGGACTCCACCGCGAAGTAATACTCACCCTCGGGCGGCTTGATTTTGCGCGGTGGCTTGGCCATCATGACGGGCCCATCCGGGATGCGGGAGACCGCCTGCTCCACGATGGAGAGGCTCTGTTGTATCTCCTCCACGCGGACCAGGAACCTGTCGTAGGTGTCTCCGCCGGTGCGTGTGGGTATCTCGAAATCGAACTTGTCGTAGATCCCGTAGGGTTCGTCCTTCCGGAGGTCACGTGGCTCGCCGAGGGCCCGCAGCATGGGGCCGGTCACGGCAAATTCGCGGGCCATCTCCAAGTCCATGATCCCGACGTCCTTGCAGCGGTTCTCGAAGATGATGTTCTTCGTGACCAGTGTTTCGTACTCAGGCAGCCGCTCGCGGAATCGCTTGCAGAACGCGGAGACGCCGGAGAGGAACTCCTCGTCCACATCCATCCCCACGCCCCCGAAACGTCCGTAGGAGTAAGTCAGCCGCGACCCCGTGATGGCATCCAGCAGATCCAGGATTTCTTCACGGTCATCCCAGCAATAGAGGAACGGGGTGAACCCGCCGAGGTCCAGCAGCAGCGTTCCGTACCAGAGCAGATGGCTGGATATCCGGTTCAGCTCGCAGCAGATGATGCGGATGTATTCCGCCCGCTCGGGGACTTCCAGTTCGAGGATGCGCTCGATGGCCTGGCAGTAGCCGATGTTGTAGATCATGCCGGAGAGGTAGTCTATCCGGCTGGTGTTGGGCAGGAACTGTATATAGTTCCTGTTTTCGGCCATCTTCTCGTGGGCGCGGTGTGAGTAGCCGACGATGGGCTCGGCGGTCAGGATTTCCTCGCCCTTGAGGAGCAGGCGCAATCGCAGCACCCCGTGCGTGGAAGGGTGCTGCGGTCCCATGTTGAGGTAATATGTATCCCGGTCCTCGTCGCGAGCGACATGGATCAGCTCAGGCATCGCCGTCCCCCGTTTCCCCGGGGGGTGCGACGCCGAAGTCTTTGAGGAGGGGATGATAATCCGCACCCTCCTCGGTGAGGATGCGCGTCATGTCCGGGTGGCCGGCGAACCGGACGCCGAACATGTCGTACACTTCCCGTTCATACCAGTTGGCCGACTCAAAGAGCTCGGCAAGGCTTGGCGGTTCTTCCCCTGGCGAGACCCCCGCGCGCAGGCGGTGGCGGTCCGTGATGTCCGCCTTGGAAAAATGGTAGATGATCTGGAAGCCTTCGCCACGTGCGCGTCTGTCGAGGCACGTGAGCATCTCCAGCAGATAGCCGGCTTCCTTGAAGGCCCGGGCCGCGGAGGGCACCTGCGCGGAAGGGCACACGTGGCTCGCGCTGCAACCCGCAGCCGGGTTCCCTGAGCACTCCCCGGTCTCCAGTCCGGGGGCGGCCTGGCGCAGGGAGTCGAGGAGTCCACTCGTCATGCCTGGAACCTCTTCCCTGCCTTGATCTTCTCCTCCAGCTTCAGGATGCCATTGATCAGCGCCTCAGGCCGGGGGGGGCAGCCCGGGACGTACACGTCCACTGGGATGATCTTGTCCGCCCCCTCCACGATGGCGTACTGGTTGGGGTACTTGAAGGGCCCCCCGTCAATGGTGCAGCCTCCGAAGGCGATCGCCCACTTGGGCGGGGGCATTTGCTCCCAGAGCGCCTGGATGACCGGTCCCATCTTCCGGGAGATGGTGCCGGCCACGATCATGACGTCCGCCTGGCGCGCGCTGGGACGGAAAACGCCCGCTCCAAACCTGTCCATGTCGAATCGCGCCGCGCCGGTGGCCATCAGCTCGATGGCGCAGCAGGCCAGTCCGAACGTCAGCGGCCAGAGCGAGCGTGCCCGGGCCTGGTTCAGCAGGTTGTCGAGCACGTCGAGGTGCACGAGGGGGCCTGCCTCCCGCAGAAGTTCTTCCATGGAGGGCTTTGTTTCGGGCTTCATCGTGTCTTATTCTCCAACCCGGTGCGTTCTCTGGGACGTCGTGCGGAGCGCCGGGCTGAAGACACCCCTCCGCCAGGAGTAGACCAGCGCCAGGGACAGGATCCCGAGAAAGAGCGCCACAGCCACAAAATCGCGCCACAGGTAGCTTCCGTCGTCATACACGAGCGCCACCGGGAAGAGGTAGAGGACCGCCACCGAAAACGCCACGAAGATCAGAGCAAACAGGTAAAAAGCGAGGTCGAATCGGACCCATGCGCTGCCGATCGTGTCCATGCCGCACTCGTAGGTGTCACGGCTCTTCTCGCTGCGCGACCGTGGCGAGATGAACAGAGGGATGACAACCGGCCCCACTGCCAGCAGCACCCCAGCCAGCAGCAGGGCGCCGAAGAACCCATACTCTGCGAAGTGTTCCATTCCCGCCATGACAACTCCCTTGAAGCTCCTGCACCGGCCAGGCCGTCTCCGGCTATCCCCGTGCGGCGCAGCACAATTTGGACCGCGCCAACGCCTCAGGGGTCAACGGAATCCGGCACAGCACTCCGGCCTACCGGACCCGGCTTGGGTGGTGCTCCCGTTCAACCGCCGGACATGGAGGCAACGCCCCGGCCTCGATGAACCCGGGGCAGTATTGTTCCGTCTCCGTGCGTTTCCCCTCTTGCGCCCCCGGGCCACGGTGACGTTTTGTCCCTCCCGGCCTAAACTGGTCCCGGAGGGCACAGCGTGTCCCTCCCGGCGCCGGCCTCGATGGGGAGGGCCGGCTGGCCCACTTGAACAAGACAACGCACCCCGGGCGGGGATACGCCGTGCGCCACGCGCCGCGGCGCCTCTCCACCCCCACTCCACAAGCCTCAAGACCTGATGCCATTATGTCCAAGCGTATCATCGTGATAGACGACGAGCCCGAAGTCCGCCAACTGGTACAGGCCACCCTGCAGACCAAGGGGCACGAGGTGTACTGTGCCGCAGGCGGCGAGGAGGGGCTCGAAGAGGCGTCCCGTGAGACCCCGGACCTGATCATCTGCGACCTGATGATGCCGCGCGTGAGCGGCTTGGAGGTGCTCAAGCGCCTGCGCCGGGATGAGGAACTCTCCCGCGTGCCCGTCATCATCATCTCGGAGCTGGGCGACGAGTCCCGCCCCCCGGATTTCTGGATTCAGACGCTTGGCGTGGACGACTACGTGCAGAAACCCTTCGAACCACTGGAGTTGCTCGGCCGCGTGGAGTTCATCTTCCGCCGGGACACCTACGTCAGCACCCGTGGGACCGCCGATGGGGAAAACGGCGGCGCGCAGCCACTCGGACCCGAGGGCAGCGAGACCGAGATGCCGGTGGACCTGCGGGATGCCTCGCCCCGCGAGGTGGTCGAGGCCTTCGTCGAATCCTGGAACCGCCAGGACTTCGCCACGGAGTACCAGAGCATGGCCGAGGAGATGATCGGCGACATGCCGCTCCACCAATACGTCAGCCGGCGCCGCAAGACCTACATGGAGGAGAAAGGCCAGGGCCGGCGCCAGCAGGTGGCATCGGTGGAGGAGGAGAAGGTCTCAGGCAACGTGGCGAAGATCGTCATCACGCGGGAGGACGTCGCCGAAGGCAACACCACCCAGCGTCAGGAGACCTACACCCTCAAGAAGACGGGGAAGGGCTGGAAGATCATCGGCTGCAAGAGCACACGTTCAGCACCCAGCGGCCCGAACGACAAATGAGGTCTTTACAAACCCTTGCCCGCTGAGTCTAAACGGTAACCGCACGGCGTTTACTCAGGACTCTCCGGTTCCATGACCCCCGATTCCCGCGACGCGATCCAGCAGGTCAAAGAGGCGGCCGACATCGTCGAGATCGTCAGCCGGTATGTGCCCACCCTTAAGCGAGCGGGCACCAGCTACAAGGGGCACTGCCCCTTCCACAAAGAAAAGACCCCCAGCTTCCACGTCATCCCCAAGAAGGGCATCTTCCACTGCTTCGGATGTGGAGCCGGCGGGTCGGTCATAGACTTCGTGATGCGGGCCGAGCGGCTGGAGTTCCCCGACGCACTGCGCAAGCTGGCGGACGAACTCGGCATCGCCATGCCGGACCAACGCGCCAGAACCCCTGCCGAGCGAAACGAGGAGCAGCGCCGCCTCCGCACCATCGCCGACGTCAACGCCGCCGCCCTCAAGTGGTTCCGTTACAATCTCCTCAGCGGAGCCAACCGCCGCGCTCTCGACTACCTGCCAGAGCGTGGCATCACGCCGGAAGTCTCCGAGCAGTTCCAGCTCGGCGCCGCCCTCGATTCCTGGGACGCCCTGAAAGAACACCTCCTCAAGGCGGGCTACAACGAGGACACGCTAGTGGAGTCGGGCCTTTGCGGCCGGTCGGACTCGGGCAGGGTCTACGACCGGTTCCGAAACCGCCTGATCTTTCCAATCTGGGACGTCAACAACCGGGTGTGCGGCTTCGGCGGCCGGGCCCTCGTGGACGAACCGAACAGCCCGAAGTACCTCAACACCGGCGAGACGCTCCTCTTCCGCAAGAACTCGCTCCTCTACGCCCTCAACCTGGCCGCCAAGTCCATCGAGGAGACCGGCTACGCCATCCTTTGCGAAGGGTACATGGACGTGGTGATGGCGCACGCCCACGGGCTGACCCAGGCCGTGGCAAGCCTCGGCACGGGTCTTACGCCCCAGCAGGCCCGGCTTCTCCGCCGCTTCGCCCAGCGCGTCCATTTCCTGTACGACGGCGACGCGGCCGGGCAGAAGGCCATGCTGCGCGAGGGAGACGCGCTCCTCGGGGCCGGGCTTGACGCGCGCGTGCTCTCCCTCCCCCCGGAAGACGATCCGGACACCTATCTGCGCCGCGAAGGCAAGGAACCGCTTCTCGCGCAGTTGGACGGGGCGGAGGAGTTCTTCGACTTCGCCTTGCGCACCCACGCCCAGGGTCTGGACCTCGGCACCCTGGCGGGGGAGCGCGAACTCGCCGACAGGATGCTCCCCATCGTCCAAAGCATCGGGGACGAGGTGACGCGGCGGGCGGCTCTGGCCCGCCTGTTCGGCAAACTCGGGGGGCTCTCCTGGGAGGATGATGCCTGGCGTTTCCTGCGTCGTGGGCGGAGCGGTACCCGCCCCGAACCCACCCCCGGCGGTGAACTGGCCACGCCCGAGGAGGCCCCGGACCGTCAGGAGGACGGCCGTGCGGACACCTTTTCGCGCCAGGACTTCGAGCGCCTCGACCCGATCGAGCGCCACCTGCTCGCCGTCATGATCGAGGACAGGGAGGCGCTGGCCTGCGTGCGCAGCGAACTGCGCTCGGAGTGGATCCGCGACTCCATGCTCAAGCCCTGGATCTTCTATCTGACCGACGGCGAGGGCGAGGCGTCCGGCCTCCTGCGCAAGGTGGAGGGAACGGGCGAAACACCCGGCGATGCCCGCCTGATCAGTGCCCTGATGGCATGGGACTACCCCGCGCCCGAGACCGTGAACCAGGTCCGGGCCGCGAAACAGTTGCTCCTGCGCCTGTACGAACGCCACCAAAGGGCTGTGGGACAGGAATTGCTCCTCGGCATTGACCGGTATTCCCGGACGGCCGAGGACACCGAGCGATTCCTCACCGTCTTCGACTACGAGCACCGGGTCCGCTTCAACCAAGCGAGCCGCTTCCTGCGGGCCCGCGATTCCACTTTCAGGGCGGAACGGGGCGCACGGCCCTTCCGCTAAACCGCCATGACCGCAGCCTGCCGTCAATCCCCCACGGAGCCCGCCACTTGTACAAAATCGGAATGATCGTTTACTCCAAGGGCCTGATTGCGCCCCGGCTCTACCGCATCGCGGACCTGAACGGTCCGGCGGCGGAACTCCGGCCGGTCTCCCTCGGGGCCGTTCCCATGCAGTCCCCCCTTGCCGATCTCCGGCGCTACCGCATCCGCACCACCGACGAGGTCACACGCAAGAACGGCAGAACCGTCCGCATCATCCGGCTCCTCAACCCCCTCGACGAGGACACCTATCAGTACGAAGTGGAAACCGCCAACGGCACGGATGTCATCCCGGAGTACGAACTGACCGTGCACGAGGGGTCGCTCGCCCCCGACCCGGCGGACATGCTCGGCGTGCCGGACCTCGCGCCCTGGCGCCTCGTGGACGTGCGAGCCCAGCTCATGGACGCCTACTTCAAGGCCACCGCCCGGAGCCTCGGCATCGTCGGCTACAACGGGGCCCGCATGCTCCCGATCCCCCACCAGATCAACGCCGCGCGCTACGCGCTCCAGTTCGGCCGGGTACGGTTCATCCTGGCGGACGAGGTGGGGCTCGGGAAGACGATCGAGGCCGGCCTGATCGCAAACACCCTGCGCAAGTACAACCCCGGCTGGCAGGCCGCCGTCTTCGTTCCAGAATCGCTCACCGCCCAGTGGTCCTTCGAGATGTACAGCAAGTTCGGCAAGGCCCTCTTCGCCATCACGGAGGACGATTTCGACGAGGACTCCGCGGGCATCGTCCTGCCGCACGAGGCGGCAATCAAATGGTCGCTCGGGCACGAGCCAGAAATCCTCATCGTGGACGAGGCCCACCGCACGCTTGCAGACGTGAAGACCCAGGGCGCGCTCCGGCGCCTCAGCCGCAAGGCCCGCGCCGTCCTCCTGCTGACCGCCACCCCGGTGGCGGACGACTATACAAACCTGCTCAAGCTCTACCAGCTCCTCGACCCGGAGCAATTCGGCTCGCTGCGCGACCCGGCGAAGTTCCGTGCCCTGCAGGACAAGCAGGCCCACATGGAGGAATTCCTGCGTACCGTGCGCGATCCGGACAGCGAACCCTCCGAGGTACACAGGGCATGGGGTCGCCTGGGGGTGAGCGACAACGAGATGGAGGCCCACCTGGCCGACATCGGCCCATCGGACTCCGGCCGCCATGAACGCCATCGCACCGCCGCGCTTGCCGTGGACCGCTATTACCCGGGTGCGCGCCTGCTGCGCTATCGCCGCAAGTTCCTGGCTCGCGAGAACGCCCTGCCCTTCCGCATCGTCTCGCCCATCGAATACCGGCCGCTCCAGGAGGAGACGGACGTCTATACGCTCGTGGGGCAGTGGCTCGCCATGCTGGCCGCGGCGGACCTCGCGGAGGACGACCACGCCCAACGCCTCACCATGGGGCTCCTGCAGGCCGCGTACAGCTCCCCCATGGCACTCGCGGCCTGGGTGCGCTCGCGCCGCGAAGGGCCCGAACCCCACGTGCGCGTCACCGCGGACCCGATCCTTCTCGCTGAGCGCTCTTTCCGCAAGGTGCCCTCCCTCGAGGGCGAGGCGGAGCTGCTGGAGGAACTGGAGGGAGCCGTGGAGCGCTGGAGCCGCGCCACCCGCGCCATCGAGGTCAGCGGCCGGCAGCTCGCCCGTGCGCCCCGCTACACCGCCCTGCTGGACTTCCTCATGGAGACGTACAGGGACGAACCCTCCGCCCATGTCCTTCTATTCACGGGCTTCGAGGCGAATGTTCACCCCCTCTTCCTCCTCCTCCGCAAGGCGCTTCAGGGTGTGGCGGAGGTCTATGCCATGTCCGGACTGCACTCACGTCAGGAGCGCGAAAAGTCCGCCTTCGAGTTCCAGGAACAGCTCGGGCCCTCCCTGCTCATCTCCGACGAGCTGGGCGGCGAGGGGCGCAACTTCCAGTTCGCCACCCATGTGGTGCACTTCGACCTGCCGCCCGCCCCATGGACCGTGGAGCAGCGCATCGGCCGTTGCGACCGCGTCGGCCGCAGCGAGGAGATGGACGTGGACTCGCAGGTGATCGTCGCCAAGGGGCACCTTGACGAGGCACTGTTCGATTTCCTTGCGGACGGGGTTGGCGTCTTCAATGAGTCCATCGCGCCGGTGGAGGGTGAACTGGACCACGTCATGCGGGACACGATCGCCGCGTGTATACGCCGGGGCGCCACCGGTGTGCTCGAGCGCATCGAGGAGATTCATTCCCTGCTCGAGGAGGCGCGCGAACGCGAGAACAAGGACCTGCTCGTGCGCAGCGCCGTCGGCGTGGAGGAAGCCCGCCGCATCGCCCGCGAACTGGACGATTCCACCGAGCTGGAGGAACTCCGCCGTACGGTCTGTACATACGCCCGGCATTTCGAATCCATGGTGGACGAACGGCCCGGCGGGGCCGTCGCCATCACCGTCGGCGAATTCCACTCCCTCCATGCCATTCCCGGCGTGCGGTCCGAAATGGTGGGCTATTTCGACAGGGTCCAGGCCGTGCGGCACGAGCGCATGGAGTTCTTCTCTCCCGGGCACCCGTTCATCCGCTCGCTCGTCCGGGTCACCATGGAGGACAGCCCGGACCGCTGCGCGATCGTCGCACGGGAGGGCCTGCCCCAACGCGCCTTCGTGTTCGATTTCCGGCTTTCACTCGCCCCCGAGTTCTTCGAGGAGGTGCTCGCCCTTCCCCTCGAGCTGCGGCCCCCCCTGCTCACCAAGAGCGCCCACCTGTTCTCCACCCGGATGCTCCGCATTGCGGTCAGCGAAGAGGGCGAGGTCGTTCCCCGTATAGACGAAAACGCCATCTACTACGACTCGCGGCGCGAGAGTGACACCTCGCTGCACGACCACCCGGAGCTGCTTCATGACATCCTGCCGGGCGACTGGGCCGAGCGCGTCTCCGACCTCTCCTGGACTGCCCGCGAACGGGCCGAAGAACTCGCCGAGGCTGCCTGCGAGGAAGGCCGCGAGGAGTTCGAGGACCTGCTCTGCGAAGTCCTCGCCCGCATCCACCCCGAACACGCCCTCGCCGAATCCCAGATCAGCGCCATCATGATGCACGTGGACTCGCTGGACGTGAACCTCGACGCCGCCTATTGCCTCATCCCCGCGAACGAGACCCGCCAGGACGACTAGGCCCATCCCGCCAGTGCCTCGCGGTGAGTTTCAGCTTGCAGGAAGCGCGGCTGGGCCGACACCCTGCAAATCAGCACGATACAACATGGTTCCGGGAGGGGAGCCGGATGAAGCGTCATCACCTGTTGGTTGTCATGTGCGGCTTGGCCGCAGTGGTGGCGGGGCTGTTCCTCTTTCGCGGGGAGTCGGATGACCCACAGCTCCGTTTGGCCGCGGAAGTGCCCGGCCCGGCGGAGTCCGTCACCGCGGAACCACCTGCCGGCCCCGGCGCGCCTCCGGCTGCCGCCCCCTCGGAGGAGAGAGGCGCTCCACCCGCCGCCGAGCCGGATGCTGAGGCAGGGGGCCCCGGTCCCATGACCATCCACGGCCGGGTTTTCTACCCGGATGGCGAGCCTGCCGCGGGCGTGGAGGTGGAGGTGCAGGAGTACCAGGGGGGGCGGCCTGAAGGAGCGGTGCCTGCCGCTCCCGTGAGCGGCGACACGGATGGCGAAGGGCGCTACCAGATCGAATTCGCCTCCGATCACGTACTCCTGGTCGTCAACGCCACGGCTCCCGGTTACACGCACGGGATAATCAACGTCCACAATCCGTTGGGCATGGCGCGACCTGACGGGCCTCCGCCGCAGGAGGCGCTGGTAGCCGAGCAGGACATCCATCTGCTCCCCGCCGCGAAGCTCTCAGGGCGGATAGTCCATGCGGACGGCACTCCTGCCGCAGGAGTCGAGTTCGCCTACGCACAGCTCCGGGAGGAGGAGGAACCTCCGCAGGCCCTCTTCCCCACGACGGTGCTGCCGGTTACGGACGGGGAGGGGCGCTTCTCCCTGACAGGGCTGACACCTGGAAGGGCCGCGCTTCTGGCGGGTACGAAGGGCAGGGTGCTTGGAAGCTGGCAGGTGGAGGCCCCGGCGGAGGGGCTCGAACTCACGCTGGATGAGCCGCCCCCGCCTGTGCGCGTTCACGGGAGAGTGTACGACGCTGAAACCGGCCTCGCCCTCTCCGGCGTGCAGATTCGCTTCCGGCTGATACAGCCCAAACGGATTCCACGTTCCGAGG
>SLOM01000215.1 GCA_007132505.1 Candidatus Sumerlaeota bacterium | reverse complement strand
TAAGCTCTCCATTCGGGCACGGCCACTGGCCCTTCTCCGGCGGTGATTGTGCCGTAATACATGGTGGTGAAGTCACTCGGTCCCCATGGTGACCAGACCGAGATCACTCCACCGTTGTTGTCGGTGATGTACACATTTCCGGCTGCGTCCACGTCCAGCGACCGGCCCGTGAAACCGGCCAGGTCGGGGACGGTGAAGAAATCGGCGACGAACGCACCGGTCTCCGCGTCAAACAGTGCCACGATGATTGCCCGAGCGTCTATAACGTACAGCAGCCCGTCGTGGTGCGTCATGCCGAGGAACCAGAGCGGTTCGCCCGGGTCGGTTGGGTAGCCCTGTGCCATGAGGTCTCCCCTTGTCTGGGTCCAGAGCTCGTTGCCATCAGGGTCGAATTTGGCCAGGGCGGCCTGCCCGTCGGTGGATGGCTGCAGGGAGACATAGACATTGCCGTCGCCGTCGAATCCAATGTCCCGCAGTTGACTTGCTCCGGGCACGTTTGCGAAGAGTTCCGGATCACCAGTGTGGGGGACGTCGTCTCCGATATTCCATCGCACAATGTCGGTCCTGGCGCCCTCCTGAATTCCCCAGAGGACTGTCTCGGCTCCCGTCCCGGTCGTCATGGCGGTGAGGAGCGAGTCGTGCTCTCCGCCCTCGGCCAGGACCTGCACGCCTGTATCCTGCAGGTCGCTGCGATAGACGACATTGATGCCCCAGTCGCTGGTGTAGAGCATCCCGTCGTCCTTGCCTGCCTTCACCTTGTAGGGTGAGTTCGATGCGTCCGGGTCCCACGGTGCGGCGGGATCGTTCATGGCCGCGTTGAACGATGCCGTGGCGCTGCCACCGTACCAGCTCAGGTCGCTGTTCAGCAAATAGAGGCCCTGCTCCGCGTCGAAGCCGTTGTCACCCGGAACGCTGTTCGCCACGGCCACCACGCCAAAGTGGGGGGAATCCATGTTCCGGATCACTGCGAGGCTGGTGGGATGGGGATAGTAGGTGGAGGCGATCTGATCGCCGCCATCGGTGGGCGTGATGTTGGTCCAGTCACCGTAACCGGCGGACTCGGTCAGGACGCGGAAGGAGTAGTCCTCTCCCATGGGGACCAGGTCCTCGGCGTCATCCTTCCCATCCCATTCCACGGAGTGTGCGCCGGGGGCGAGTGCCCCCAGATCAAAGGTGCGCACGGTGTCCGTGTCCGGAAGGGGGCCGAACACTTCGACGATAACGGAGTCGGCGTCTTCGTTCAGGTAGAAGCCCAACTCAACGGTTTGCGTTTCCACGGGATCAAAGTCCGCAGTGGAGGATGAAAGCTGGGAGGCGTAAGGGTTCGCGTGGGCCTGACTTGCCAGCAGACCCGCACCGATCGCGATTAGGAGTGCATGGAGGGCTTTCATCCGCTCTCTCCTTGGCGGGTTTTGACCCGGTTGTTCGCTGGACCGGTCCAACACCGTGGAGCCCTGTTCTGCCGCAACGTCTCTCGCCGCCCTGTGTGGCCTGCCACCCTCGCGATGGAACGTTGAAAGCCGGGGACTTGTCCTACCCTCTTGTCCTCCGTTGCTCCCGTCAGGTGATGCACCGGCGAGCAAATGACCGAGTCCCGGCAAGAGTTGCGTTTCAGAAAAGGCATTGCAAGCAAAAACCGCCTTGGCGCGCATCGCCCTGCCGGTATCCCCCCACGCGGAGCGCTCAGTCCTGCGGCACAAACAGGAGCACGCTGAACGAGGCGGGCGGGAGCGCCACCTCCAGGTCCGGGAGGTCTTTCTTACTCACCGGCAGGTCGCGGGGAGCCACGTTCTCCGGATCCGCTTCCGTATTGGCAGCCTTCAGATCATCATGCCGAAGTACCGAGTGTTTCGCGAGGCGCAGTTTCCCAAGGCTCTCAACCCTGGGTGAGAGGAGCGCGGTCTTCTCCAGGGAGCGGTTGACCGCAAATATCACAAGGCTCCCGTCTTCCGGCCGGTGCACCGCCAGCAGATCACAAACTGGGACGGCGCCCGCCTCCGGATGCTCGTATTCGGGTCCCTCCGGGAGGCCCTGCAGGACAATTCCGCGCCCGTGCCGGCTGATGGCCTCCATGGGGTGGAAGATCGTCTGTTTCCATACGCCTCCGCCGGTGCGCGTCATGATCGGGGCGATCACGTTGACCAGTTGCGCCTGGCAGCCAATGCGCACCCGGTCACAGTGGCGGAGCAGCATCATGTACATGCCCGCAACGGTCAGGGCATCCTGCATTGTATAGACATCCTCCAGTTGCGAAGGCGCCTCCGGCCAACTGTCGTCCGGCTCGTTCCGGTGTGACCAGACGTTCCATTCATCATAGGCCAGAGACATCGTCTTCCGGCTCCGTTTCCTTGCCTTCACGAAATCGCATGCCGCCGTCACGGTTCTGATCTGCCTTTCCATCAGGGCGGGGCGGGCAAGGTATTCGGACGGGTCATCCGCCTTGCTGTCGAAGTAGGTGTGAACCGAAATATGATCCACATGTTCATACGTGCGCTCCAGGACGATACGCTCCCAGTCGGGAAAGCCCGGCATGAACCAGGTGGAGCTTCCGCAGGCGACAAGCTCAATGCCCGGGTCGAGCCACTTCATGACCTTGGCGGTTTCCTCCGCGACGCGGGCGTACTCGTCGGGGGTCTTAGCCCCGATCTGCCAGGGCGCATCCATTTCGTTCCCAAGGCACCAGAGCCTGATTCCGTGGGGTTCTGTATAGCCATGCCTGCGGCGGAGGTCGCTCCATTGTGTGCCGCCGGGATGGTTGGCGTACTCAAGCAGCGTGCGCGCCTCCTCCGGTCCCCGAGTTCCCAGGTTGATCGCCATGTAGGGCTCGGCCCCGGCGGCGCGGCACCAGTCAACGAACTCGTTCATGCCGAATTGGTTTGTCTCGATCGTTCTCCAGGAGAGGTCCAGCCGCCGTGGCCGTTCCTCCTGAGGCCCGACACCATCCTCCCACCGGTAACCCGACACGAAGTTGCCCCCCGGGTAGCGGACGACCGGTACGGCCAGTTGGCGGACAAGCTCAAGCACATCGCGCCGGAAACCCTGCTCGTCCGCCGAGGGGTGCCCGGGCTCATAGATCCCTCCGTAAACCGCACGCCCCAAGTGCTCCAGGAAGGAGCCAAACAGCCGTGGAGGCGTCTCGGCTTTCTGGTAGCTGCCGTGAACGAGAAACCGGACCGGGTAGAAAGTCTCCTTCAGTATCTGACATCTCCATGCGGGAATTCGAAAAGGTGTGCAGTGCTCCTCCCGGGCGTCAAGCGCCGTACCCGGGCCTCATCGGAACGAGATACGTGTATCGCATGTCCAGCAAGCAAAGAGAACGCCCCGCGCGGTTGAGGTTCCGCGCGGGGCGCTGCAGTAAGTGGGGGGGAGGGAGGCCTTACTCGTAGGCTCTCCAGTCCGGTACCGTGACCGGCTCACCGATGGTCACGGCGGAGTGGTAGGTGCTGGTGAAGTCGTTGGCACCCCATGGCGACCAGACCGAGACGGTATTGACGCCATGCTCGGCCACGTACACATTGCCGGCCACGTCCACTGCGATGCCTCGTCCGTTCAGGGCGTCAGGATCAGTAATCTCGAAGAAATCGAGAAATGTTCCCGTTTCTGCATCCAAGATGGCTACTATCCTGATGAAATCGTCAACGGCATAAAGATTGCCGTCGTGGTAGGCCAGGCCGTAGGGATAGACACCATCGCCATTTTCTGCCGGATATCCCTCCCCAAAGACGTCCAGGCCGCTACGGGACCAGATTGGTTCACCTTCGGAGTCGAACTTGATGTAGCGCGCTTCCGCACCGCCCCAACGCCTATTGCCGACGTAGATGTTGCCTTCGTCGTCAATGGTGAAGTCACGGAAAGACCAGAGTATACTGGTGCCAATGATCGGATCGCCTGCCCACCCCGTCGAAGAGATGACAACGGTTCCATCGCCGGTGTGAGCGGTGTCCGTCCCAACGTCCCATCTGACGACTTCGGGGCGGTCCGGATCGGCACCATCTCTGTCCAGACCCCAAAGCACGGTGTCCTCGCCGGTGCCGGTGGTGAATGCAGTGAGGAGCCGGCTGTGGTCGCCGACTCCAGGGGCCAGGACCTGCTCGGCGGTGTTCACGAGGTCGTAGCGGTAAACAGCGTCCGTCACGCCCTCCGCGCCCCAGTCGCCGGTGTAGAACATGCCGTCGTGAATCCCGGCCTTTACTTTCCAGGGAGAGCCTACGCCCTCCTCCGGGTCCCAAGGCGTGGCGGGGTCGTTCATCGCGGCGTCGTAGGCTGCTTGAGCGCTTCCACCGTACCAGGTCAGGTCGCCGTTCATGAGGTACAGGCCCAACTCTTCAGCATCGTAATCGCCTGTGTCATCGGGAACGCTGTTGAGAACGGCCACCATGCCGAAGAAAGGCGAGTTCATGTCCCGAATAACAGCGATTCCAGTGGTCAGTGGGAACGATGTCTCTCCGGCCGTGATGTTGGTCCACTCGTTGTAGCCGTCAGCCTCAGTGATCACGCGGAAGGAGTAATCGTCTCCGCCCGGCAGCAAGTCCTCGTCGTCGTCCTTGCCGTCCCACTCGACTGAGTGCATGCCCGGGGTGAGGGCGCCCAAGTCGAAGGTGCGCACGGTGTCCGTATCAGGCAGTGGCCCGAACACTTCCACAAGCACCGAATCGGCTATGTCGTTGAGGTAGAAGCTCAGTTCGACGGTTTCAGCTTGATCCGGAGCAAACTGCGACTCCGAGGCGGCGAGCTGCGACCCGTAGGGATTCGCCCCGGCCTGGCTAACAAGCAGCCCGGCACCGAGGGCAAGCAATGGTAAGAAAAGGCGCTTCATGATGCTCCTCCTTGGGAGGGGAAATGGTGATCGGGGACACCACCTTGCGATCCAACAGCAGCCGAGGCTTGGCGCTCTGCTCCGCCCGTTTTCCCTCAGGGGGAGACGGGACGAGCTGCACTCAAGCGGCGGTACAAATGACCCGAACTGGGCAGAATAGGCGTCTGGCCCATCGCCCAAGCCGTTCACGCTGGACGCGCGGCGGCAGTGGCATTCCCGAGTCAAAACCAGTCTGAGCGGGGCGCCGTGACGGTTCAAGGAAAATCTCCCCGCCGCAGGTTTCCGCGGATCCCCGCCGGGAGTGCCGCGTTCGTTCCTGCTGTTGTCAGCCTATTGTCCCGTTGCCACGCGGCTGCCGTCGCTCACTTCGTCGGGGGGGTACACGATGACACGGTCGCCCTCGGAGAGTCCGGAGAGCACCTCGGCCTCCGTGCCGCTGTTCCGGCCGATCTCGACTGCCCGCAGGTGCGCGGCGCCCTCCTCGACGGCGAAGACCATCCACTCCGTTCCCCGGCGGAAGAGTGCTCCCGTGGGGACCTTCAGCACGTCGTCTCCATGCCAGGTGACGATTCGTGCCTCCACGCGGAAGCGGTCCCCCAGCTCGAGGTCCGCTGGCGGCTTGTCCACAAAGTCCACCCGCACGATGACCCGTTGCTCCTCGACACCCAGCGCGGAGACCTTCGTGAAGCCACCCCGCTCGACCAGGCTGACCTCCCCCCGCAGCGGCTCCTCCCCGCCCCAGCGTTCGATGGTCACTTCCGCACCGGGGGTGACGGCGACGGCATCGCTCGAGAGCAGTTCGATCTCTGCCTCGAGGTCGCCCGGGTCGCCCACCTCCATGATCGGTGTGCCCGCGGTGATGGTGCGTGCGTTCTCCTCGAAGACGTTCAGGACGTACCCGTCCACCGGTGCCACGATCTGCAGCGGTTCCGGCTGTTCCGGGGTGGGGAAGGCGAGCTGCGTGAGCGCGGCCCTGGCCTGCTCTGCCTCGAACTCCGCCACCCGGACGGCGAACTCCCCCGTATGCAGCTCGCGCTGCAGGACCCGGAGCCGGTTGTCGGAGGCGTCCCAGCGCTCGCGGGAGACGGCGCCCCGTTCGAAAAGCTCGTCAGTCCGCTCGAAATCACGCCTGGCGTGCTCCAGCTCCTCCTCGATGCGCTCGATCTCGGACTGGCGCTGGAGGACGGCCGTCTCGGCGGCCTTGAGGCGAGCCTCCGCCTGGGCCCGGGCCCGGGGGTCGAGGAAGCCGGCGGGCTCCGCCTCGATCCGCGCCAGCACGGTTTCTCCCGCATGAACCCGGGCGCCCGCGCGATGCTCCACCCGGTGGAGATGGCCCGATACCGGCGGCGAGACAACGTAACGGTGCCGGATGCGCGTCCTGCCCTCCTCCAGGACGGAGACGGTCAGGGCGCCCCGTTCGACCACGGCGGTGTCCACTTCGATCGGCTTCGGCCACAGCCCATACACGATGCCTGCCGCGATCAGCGCGCAGACAAGGATGAGCAGCAGACTGCGCAGCCATGTGCCGATCTTCCGCCACACTCCCCTTGGGTTGGCTGGTCTTCCTTTTTTGTTCTTCTTTGTGCTCATTATTCTCTCGCCTTGAGGACTCCGATGAGGTCGAGTCTGTGGATTCTCCGGCCGACGACTGCGAAGGAAACAAGCGACGAGGCCAGCACGATCAGGACTGCCGTCGCGTAGGTCCTGCTCGTGAGCACGACCGGGAAGCGCGTGGTTTCTGTGCTCGCTGCCTCCAGGATGGCGCTCGCCATCTGGCTTCCGATAAAGAGCCCGGGCAGCAGTGCCAGAAGTGTCAGCAGGGCCAGCTCGCCGATCAGCACGCCGGCCACCTCGCGCTTCGTATAGCCGAGGACCCGCAGCGTGGCCAGGTCGCGCGTCCTCTCCGAAAGCGCTATCCGTGCTCCATTGTATATCACGCCGAAGGCCAGGACGATCGCGAAGCCAAAATAGATCGCCTGGGCGAGCCCGAACATCTCGCCCATCATGCGGTCGAAGCTCTCCCTTGCCGCCCTTGTGCGGGTAATGGAGCCGATCCGGGGGGACTCCCTTACCTTGACCATGAAGCGGTCCCACTCCGCCGCATCAAGGGTCAGGTGGGCGCCGCTCACCGTCCGTCCCTCGCCCATCAGACGGCGCACCTCGTCTATATCCATATACGCGCCGATGCCGGTGAAGTCCGTGATCGTTCCTGCAACAGGGACCGCCACGACCGGGCGCCTCCCCTCCTGGACTTCCAGGAGCACGACTCCCCCCGGCCCGACATCCAGAATCTCCGCCAGCTTCCTGGACAGGAGAACGCCGGAAAGCGGAAGGGGAACCTGCTGTTCCTCCGCATCGAGAAGGCGGTTGAGGCGTGCGTCCTGCGTCAGGCCGCTCAGGCTGATTCGGCGTTCGAGATGCCCATGGCTGATTCGGGCGGAGACGGAACGGAAGGGCTCCGCCTCCACGACGCCCGGCAGGTTCCGCATGCTCGTGAAGGCAGTATAGGAACCCGGCTCGATCAGGCCCAGCGTCACATCCTGACGTTGGGCGAGGCGCCACTGGAAATCCATCATGTAATCCATCCCGTCGCGCATGGCGCCGGGCAGGATCGGAATCGCTGTGGCCATGGCGAGTCCGAACGCGGTGAAGAGTCCCTGCCATGGCTTTCGTTCAAGGTTGCGCAGGGCCATGCGGAACGCCGGTGAGACCAGGTGCTGAATGCCGGTCACTTCGATGCGGGAAGGACTATACTTGGCAGGAGGCTCCGGCCGCATTGCCTCGGCGGGAGGCAATCGCACAGCCTGCCGCACGGCGGCCAGGACCCCGAGAAAAGCCGTCGCGGCGCTTGCCACCACACCCAGTAGGACCGCCAGATAATCGGGATGGAAGGTGAGCGAGGGAAACCGGAAGAACTGGTGAAACAGGACAATGACGCCACGGCCCGCCAGGTATCCGCCCACCGCACCGACGAGAATCGCGGCGGCCACTGCCACGAGCACGAATTTCGAGTAATGCAGGCCGATCGCCCTGGATGAATAGCCAAACGCCTTGAGCTGGGCAATCTGCTCCCGTTGCAGCCTGACCAGACGAGTCAACGCTGCACTCGTCATGAAGGCAGCCACCGCAAGAAAGACAATCGGGAACGCCAACGCGACGGCACGCAGGCTTTCGATCTCCATCTCCACCCACTCCGCCGAGGTGTGCTCCGAACGGTCGTAGGCAATCCGCCCGCCGTAGGGCCTGAGGATTCGGTCCAGCTCCTCCTTCACCCGGTTGATATCGCCGCCGGGCGAGACGGCCAGCACCACGTTGTTGAAAGCACCATCCATATTGAAGGCATTGGCAAGCTCCCGCTCGTTCATCCAGAAGACGCCAAACCGCTTGTTGTCCGGCACAATCGCCCCCGGCGGCAATTCATATACAAACTCGGGCGACAGGGCGATTCCGACGATGCGAAGGTGTTCCCGGCTCCCGTGGATCACCGCCTGAATCGTGTCCCCGGGCATGAAGGCGTGTGCCTCGGCGAAGGCTTCACCTACGACAATTTCGTTCCGGCTTCCGGGCTCGGGGAAGCGGCCCCTCAGCATGTGAAGCAGGTTCAGCCGTTGGGGGCGCTCGTCGGGCAACGAGATCATGACCGCCTCGGCAATGTCGTCCATGCCCGGTATGTCCAGCGTGGCGGCACCCTTGATGCGTGTTTCCACGGCAGCCACGTCCGGTATGGCCTCCAGCCGCGGCCGAAGGGAATTAGGCGCCTGCTCGAGGTCACAGAATACGTCGGCGAAGCGGTTCTCCGAATAATATCGGTCGCGCTCGGTCTCCAGTGAAACGATCAGGCCGCGAAAAGTGATCAGCATCGTCAGTCCGCACGCCATGACCAGCGAGATGGCCAGCATCTGGCCCTTCATGGTGCGGAGGTCGCGGATGAGTTTCAGGTCGAGCGAGCGCATGATTTGCTACCAGACAAGCGTGTGCGCGGGGCGCCGTTCGGTGTTTGTGTGGATTTCCGTAATACGGCCAGCAGACATGTGAATGACCCGTCCGGCCATTTCTGCGATTGCCGCGTTATGTGTGATAATCATGGCCAGCGTCCCCATGTCCTCGTTCACCCGGGCGATGGCCTCCAGCACCGTGATGCCTGTCTTGACGTCCAGCGCCCCGGTCGGCTCGTCACACAGCAGCACATCCGGGCGCTTGGCGATGGCGCGCGCGATGGCGATGCGCTGCTGCTCGCCGCCGGACAGTTCCGAGGGGAAATGGTCCATCCGCTCCCCCAGCCCCACCAGCGCGAGTGCCTCCTCCGCCGGCATCGGATCGCGTGCAATGTCCGTGATGAGCGTCACGTTCTCCCGGGCCGTTAGGCTCGGGATCAGATTATAGAATTGGAAGACAAACCCGACGGTTTCGCGGCGGAACTGCGTCAGCGCCCGCTCGTCAGCCTCGGTGAGGCTCTCTCCCCGGAAATCGAGAGTCCCATCGGTCGGGACGTCCAGCCCTCCGAGTATGTTGAGCAGTGTGGACTTTCCACTTCCCGAGGCACCGAGCAGCACCACCAGCTCACTCTCGAAAAGATCAAGGTCCACGCCGTCCAGCGCCCGTACCTCTGCCTCCGTGCCGGGATTGTATATCTTCGTCAGGCCGCGTGCCTCGAAGAGGGGCTCGCTGCCAGCCGGAGTGGTGTGCTTGTCCGCTGAGTCCGGCATCGTCTCCATCCTTGGCCCGGCGGGACCGGGCGCCATCACTTGGCCCCCGAATGTCCCGCGTCCGCTGCTCCTTCCTGGAGGGAAATCTTCATCTTTTTCGCCATGGCAGCGAGCACGGGACGGGCGACCTCCTTCGCGGAGCCGGCCTCGGGCGCAAGGCCCCTGTCCAGAAGCAGGCCGAGCGCGCCGATCGCCCTGTCGAAGGACACCCGGTGTTCCTCGGGAATGACCTCCGCGCCCACAATCATGCCGTAAACGATGATGCTCAGGAGGTAGGCCAGCTCCTTGGGCGGCATGTCGTCCCGCACGGCACCGGCCTGCTGGAGCTGGTCGAACAACTCGGCCCGGGCCGAGAGCGACGTGCGCAGAAGCTCAGGCTCGCGCTGGAGAAAGTTGCCGAAGACGCGCTGGTCACGCGTCATCAACGCCTTCACGATCGGGTTCGCGTTCATCGCGGCCATGCTGTACTGAAACATGCGCGCGAAGCTCCAGCCCGCAGAATCCTCCTCGAATTGCCGCAGCCACTCCAGCCGGTAGCGCTCCAGCTCCCGGTAAACCACGACGCGGAACAGCTCGTCCTTGCTCCTGAACTCAAGGTACACGGCGCCCTTGGAGACACCGGCCTCGCGCGCGATGTCCTCCACGCTTGTCTTGTCGAACCCCCAGCGGGCGAAGAGCTCCGCCGCTGCGTCCAGCAGGAGGGCGGAGCGTGCGGAGCGGGGTGGTGAGGTGTGTTTCGTTCTCATGGCCGCGATATTGACCAGATAGTCTGATTCGGTCAAGCGGTCATTTCGCCCCGCCACGAAGAATCGGACAATGCACCGGATCCGAATCCTCTCCAGGACTTTCCCCATTTTTTCGGACTCTCAATAGCCGATGATATCAAGCTGTCCGCCTTGGTTCAAGTCCGGCGGGGCGCGGAAGGCCGGTGTCTGGCGCCGGCGGAGGATGTCAGC
>SLOM01000188.1 GCA_007132505.1 Candidatus Sumerlaeota bacterium | reverse complement strand
TCTCAAAAATGGCCTACACCCTGCCGCAGCTTCCCTATCCCCACGACGCACTCGAACCGCACATTGATGCCAAGACCATGGAGATTCACCACGGCAAGCATCACCAGACCTATGTGACAAAGTTGAACGACGCCCTGAAGGATCAACCCGAGCTGGCCGCCAAGACCATCGAGGATCTCGTCTCCGATCTCAACGCCGTGCCCGAGAAGATCCGCACCGCCGTGCGCAACAACGGCGGCGGGCACGCCAATCACAGCCTGTTCTGGACGATCCTCTCCCCGAAAGGTGGCGGGAACCCCTCCGGTGAACTCGCCGCCGCCATCGAGAGCGAGCTCGGCGGACTCGACAAGTTCAAAGAGGACTTCGCCAACGCCGCCACCACCCGCTTCGGAAGCGGCTGGGCATGGCTCTCAGTGAAGCCCGACGGAAAGCTGGAGGTCTCCTCCACTCCCAATCAGGATACCCCGCTCATGGAAGGGAAGACCCCCATCCTCGGACTCGATGTCTGGGAGCACGCGTACTACCTGAAGTACCAGAACCGCCGCCCTGATTACATCGCAGCGTTCTGGAATGTAGTGAACTGGGACGAGGTGGCGAAGCGTTACGCCGCCGCCAAGAAGTAGCTCCCCGTCTCGACAGGCAAATCTTCCACGCACTCCGCAGCCTCGCGCCCGGGACGCCGTTCTCCCCGGGCGTGTCTTTTTTCCGATCACCCGGCCCGCCGCCATGAATTCGCCCCCTGCTCCGTTGCGCCTGCTCGCCCGGCACTCCCGCGCCCTCGCCGCTTCCACTTGGCTGCTGCCCCGCGCCGTGAGGAAGGATGTGCGCGCCGTGCTGGCGCAGATGCTCTGGATGGAATTCCGCCTCGAACGCCTTCTCGCAGAGGGCGGCGCGGCCCTCCGCGACGAGGTCATTGCCTTCACCACCCGCTTGGCGGGCGGAGGGACGGCGGGGCAGGTATCCTCTCCGCTTCTTCACCCCGCATGGGAGGAGGCCGCCCGCCGGCGCGCCCTGCCCGGCCACTTGCTGGTGGAGTACCTCGACGGACTGAACATCCGGCTCGTGCAGGCCCACTTCCGCGACCGGGTGGTGCTGGAGCAATTCTCCCGGAAGCTCGGCGTCAGTGCCGCCCGGCTGCTCGCCTCGGCGCTGGACCTTCCGGTGCGGGAGATCGCCAAGCCCCTCGACGCGCTCGGCCGTTACTGGGTCCAGTCGGGGCTGCTGCTCTTCTGGATGCGCGATGCAGGCAGCGGCAGGATTCTCTTCCCGCTCGACGAGCTCGCCGCCGCCGGATTCAGCGCGGAGAAACTCCTCGCGGACAACATGCTGTTCGAGCGCGAACCCTACCCGCTCCTCGTGTATAGACAGGACCGCGCCGAGGAGCTGGCGGGTCTGCTCGAGGCGGCGGGGCCCGCCCTGGATGCTGCCCGTCAGCGCGGGGCAGGCGCCTGGGTGGAGTCGCTCCTGGCATGGCGGGAGGTGCAGCTTGCAGAGTTCCGGCGGAAGAGTGTTGCCTGGCCATCGCGGCCCGGGCTTCTCGCCATCTGGCGGGCCCGGCGCCGGCTGCCCGCCCCACGGCGCTCTTGACCCGCAACCGCCCCGCCACGAAACTCCCAAACCCTCCACCGAGGGACTTCCCGCCCGACAGCCGGAGGCACCACCAAAATGACCTTCAACCCCGAGCAGGCCATCAGCACCGACCGGATCGTGGACCTCAAGTCCACCCGGAAGAGCGACGTCCTCGACGAACTGATCGGCCTGCTTGCCACCTCCGACAAGGTCAACGATCCGGTCGAGCTGAAGCGCAAGATATACGAGCGCGAGAAGACCGTCTCCACCGGCGTCGGCGCCGGCATGGCCATCCCCCACGTCAAAATTCCCTCCATCACAGACTTTGTGGCCGCCATCGGCCGCAGCAGGGAGGGACTGCAATTTGACTCACTCGACGGGCAGTCCACGCACATCGTCGTCATGATCGGCTGCAACAACACCCAGTCGGCCGACTTCCTCAAGGTGCTCGCCCGGCTCGTAACCCGCCTGAAGGACGAAACAATCAAGCGCCGCATCATGGACGCCGAAACCCCGGAGGACATCCGGAGTGTCTTCATCGGCCAAAACGGCATCCTGGCCTGACCGGTTCCTCCCGCCGGCCCGGCGCACGCCGTGACCTCCTCAGATTCCACCGGCACATCACACGGCCGGCACCTGCTCATTGATGGCCGCTGCCTGAGGGCACGGGCCGGTGGCACCGGGATGGCCCTGTGGCGCCTGCTCCTCGGACTGGAGAGCCTCCTCGGTGGGGGAGGGGCGGAGGGCTGGCGCGTGACCGTCCTGCGGCTGCAAGCCGAACTGGCCAGCGAGGCATTCCGGGCGCGTTGGAAAGAAATCAGTCATTTACAAATAGAGGACACCTCCGCCAACCCCGAAAGCCACCCAGCCTCAGACCTCTGGCTCGCCGCCAGCCTGCCCCGCATTGCCCGCAGACTCAGGGCGGATGTGCTCTACTCGCCCGCCTTCCTTTCTCCTCCCCACACGCCCGGCCTCACCCGGCTCGTCATGGTGCACGATGACCTGCCCTGGAGCCAGCCCGCCTCCTATCCCGCGGCCTTCCGGTACTACCTGCGGGCGGGCACCCGGCTGGCGG
>SLOM01000067.1 GCA_007132505.1 Candidatus Sumerlaeota bacterium | reverse complement strand
GTGAAGAGCGACCCCTTTCCCTCCCTTGATTCCACGGTGATCGTCCCGTGCATCAGGTCCACCAACCGCTTGACGATACTCAGGCCGAGCCCTGTCCCGCCGAAGGTCCGCGTGCTGGAGGCGTCCACCTGGCTGAAGGGCTCGAAGAGCTTGTTCAGCTTCTCCTCCGGGACGCCAACGCCCGTGTCCTCGACGCGGATGACCAGGGTCTCCTCGTGCTCCTCCATGGGGCCGCCGGATCCCGCTTCAACCAGCACACGCCCATGGCTGGTGAACTTGATGGCATTGGAGATCAGATTGGTGAGGACTTGGCGCAGGCGCAGCCCGTCGCCGACGATCTCCGCCGGGGCAGCCGGATCGAGCAGTGCGTAATATTCGAGCCCCTTCTGTTCGGCCTGAAGGGCGAGCAGTTCGTTCGTGTCGTCCAGCAGTTCGCGCAGGTCCAGACGTTCGCGGGCGAGTTCGAACCGTCCCGTCTCGACCTTGGAGAAGTCCAGAATGTCGTTGATGATTCCCAGCAGGTTCTGCGCACTGGCAAGGATGCCCTCGGCGTATTCGCGCTGCTCGCCGGAAAGCCGCGTGCCGAAGAGCAATTCGGTCATTCCGAGAACCGCGTTCAGGGGTGTGCGCACCTCGTGGCTGACGTTTGCTAGGAACTCGCTCTTTGCGCGGGAGGCGGCGGTGGCCTGTTCGGCCAACTGCTGGACACGGCTGATGCTGTACTGCAGGCGCTGGTTGGCCTGCTGTAGCTGCTCGAGTGCGTCCTGCTCGCGCGCGCGGGAGAACTCCCGGCCCAACGCTGCTCCCAAGGCCTTCGTCACGAATTGGACGAGCAGGTGCCGGTCCTCTCGCTGGCTGGACGACATCCTGCCGAAGTCCAGGCCCATCAGGCCCCACCATCGCTCCTCAACGTGGATCGGCACCACGACGAGTTCCTCGACACGCTGGGCGCGCAGAAGCGTCCGTACTTCATCCGGGAAGTCCTCTGTCCGGCCCTCGATGGGAACGCCCTTCTCGAGCGTCCGGGCCCAATGGGCGAACTGCGCCTCACGGATTTCCGCCCGGCTCAGCCCGAGCATGCCCGGCCCCGGCTGTTCCTTGTGGCGTGTCCATTCGCTTCGCAGGCGGTAGCGCCTGGACGTGGTGCTTGCGCGTGGCATCACCTCGTAGAGGTAAACCCGGTCTGCGTCCGAGAGGGTGCCGAGCATCTGGAGGGCCCTGGGCAGGGCCTTCTCCTGATCGGATTCCGTGAGCAGCAGCGTCACCATTTCCGCGACGCCGAGCAGGACCTTGTTGGAGGCTTCGAGTTCGCGCCTCGCCTCCTTCTGTCCCGTGATGTCGCGAAGGAGTGTCAGGACACGGCCGCCTCCGCAGGCCGTCACGCGCGCCTCGAAATGCCGCCGCTCGCGGGGTTTCCCGTCCGGTCCGGCCATGGTCTGGGAGAACTCGGCCCGTTGCAGCTCGCCCGTTGCCAAGGCGGCGCGGCGGGCATCCTCCAGCATTTGCTGCTGTGGCATGGCGCCTCGGGGCAGCAGGGCCCGTCTGGCCGGGTCCAGCAGCCAGTCGGGGAAATTCGGCTCAGCCCCCGTGGGCCAGTGGGCCTCCAGCACGTCCCCCGCCTCGTTCTCCAGCAGGACCAGGTCGGGCATGGCAGAGAAGAGCGCTCGCAGTTCCGTGTGCATCTGCGCCAGCTCTTCCTCTGCCTTCCGCCGTTCCGTGATGTCCACACCCGTACTGACAAAGCCCTGCAGGTCACCCTCGGGGGACTCGATGGGGGCTGTCTCGGCGACGATCCATGCGTAACTCCCGTTGGCGCGCCGGAGGCGGAACTCCGACTGAAATCCATGCGGATGCGAAAGCGCCGCCTCGAGTTGGGACGTGACAATGCCCCGGTCTTCGGGGTGGAGGGCTTCCCGCCAGCTGTGGCCCCTTTCCTCCTTCACGCTCCTGCCGGTGAGCCTCTGGCGGAAGGGATTGACGTAATCGCACTCCCCTTGGGCGTTGGCGCTGAGGATCAGAATCGGTGCGTTGTCCGCGATGGCACGGAAGCGGCCCTCCGCCTCGATCCGCCGCAAGGCCTGTCTGCGGCTGCGCAGGAAGGCCAGGACGAGCCCCATGCCAGCCAGGCAGAACATGATCAGCAGCATCAGGAACGGCAACCGGCGCTCAAAGCCGAGTAGTGTCCACCGCCCGGCGGGCAACTCTGCCGCGATGCCGTAAACCGGAGGCCCGTCCACGCCCGCAGGAGGCGGGATCGGTGCGAACACCGCAATCCTGTACTCCTCCTGGTCGCGATAGGCTCCGGCGGCGAACGCCGTGACTTCCGGATCCTTGAAGCGGGCCGGCAGCAGCGTTTCGGCCCACTCCTCGAACTGTACCCCGCCCCATCGCGGCCCTGTGATTCTTGAGTCTTCGGGGTCGCAGTCTGTACAGATCAGAACCTCGGCCCTTCCGTCGCGGACGACAAACAGGCCCGCCCAGGGAACGTTGTGGGCTCGCTGGATCCTGTGCATGAGCTCGGTGCCCTCCGCTTCCGCGGAGGGATCAAGCGGCTCGTGGCCGGGAGGATAAGGAAGTGACTCGGAACGAATGGCGGCGGCGGCAACACGGGCGCCACGGAGGAAGGCTTCCTCCTCGCTCGCCCGGCCCCGCG
>SLOM01000245.1 GCA_007132505.1 Candidatus Sumerlaeota bacterium | reverse complement strand
GCTCGCCAATCCTCCGCCGCGTCGAGGGCATCCGCCAGATCCTTCTGCCCTTCAGGAAGCCGAAGCTGCCGGAGGCTAGTCGCCCGGCCGGATAGACGATTGGTGAGCTCTTCCGCGAAGGCCTCGCCTGCCGGGTCGTTATCCGCTGCGAGGAGGACATCCCGGCCCATGATCATCTCCTCGAGTTGCCCGAGAGCGAAGGCGCCGGGGGAGCTGCCAGGCAGTGCAATGGTGGCGGGGATATCGAGGACGGCGGCGACGCCGTCGTGTTCACCCTCGACAATCAGGACGGGGCCGTCCGGGGGGAAGGGCCAGGGCATCATCAGTGCGTTGCACGGGTCATCCCCGGACCGGCCCTTCGCCCGCTTGCTTATGGCCTTCGCTCCGTTCCGGAAGGTACCGCAGTCGCCCCGCCGAAGCCGGTAGCCCGTCAGCTCACCGGAGGCCGTCCTCATGGGAAAGTACACCGTGCCACCGTCCGCCGAGGCGCCGAACCTCACGAGAGCCTCGACGGGACGGTGCCACCGGCCGGCCAGTTCCTCCATTGGGTCCGGTTGTGTAGACGGTGAGGACTGACTGCCCACCGGTTTCTTTGCCATGCTTCCGGAAATTCTGCGAACTTCTGAGGCGGGAAGGCCGCTCCTCACGGGGTGTACCATGAGCCGAGCGTCTATCTCCTGCCGGTTGAATCCCAGCCGCCGAAGCTGGCCGGCAATTCTCGTAAGAGCGTTGTTGCGTCCAAGCCCTTTTGAACTCATGTCAGCCCCCCTTTCCCGCTCACCTTGTGGAGAGGGCCTTGGTTTGGCTTGCGGACGACTGGCGATTTGTGAAGGTATTGGGCTGTCAGCTTGGTAAAGTACCGCGATGCCGCCCCGGGGTCCAGCCGGGGCAGTTTGCTATTGTATCTCATGTTTGCCGCTCCTTCCCAGCCTTGGACAATGACTTCGGGAGTGCACCGCCGGGAGCCTTTGCCCTCGCAGTGCTGGGGTGGGTCTGGACGGCTACTTCCTCCAGCCAATCGTTCAGGTGTTCCGGGCTGTACAGCACCCGCCGTCCGAGACGGAGAAAGCGCGGTCCACACCGGCACCAACGCCAGTTTGAAAGTGTCTTGGTGGAGATGCCAAGAAGCTCTGCGGCTTCGTCTGGGGTGAGTAGTTTTGGCATTGCGGGAACTCCTTTGAGCCCTGGGATTCCCTATGCAATACCCGACGTTCCCCTCGCTTGTCGCGTTCCGGTCCTGTAATTATAAAATGGAACGATGCATTCCTCTCCGCTGACGAATCAGGATCCCCCATGGAGCTGACAATGGATGCTCTCCGCGGTTGATCGCGCCGAAGATCTCGAGCGGGCACTTCCCGCTTGTGATCTGGTCGAACGCACGGGTCCGTGCCTTGCGGAGGCCGTTACGCTTTATGCTCGTGCTATCACCCCGCCCCTTGGGGGGTCTCCTTCCAAGCACCTTTTCCGCCTGCTCCGTTTCAAGGAATCCATAAATATAGTCCGCTACCGTCAGATAGGGGGCATCGGGCCAACGGGCGAGGACGATGGCATGGAGCGCCAAAGCCGCCTGCCCGTAGCGAAGGGCAGAGTTGCGGCACGGCGCCGGCGTCTTCCTTATCGTATGGAGTTCCTCGCGCAGTTCCCCCAGAGCACAATGAAGTGAAGGTCCGGAACTGACTGCAAGTCTGAGCGCTTCCAGAATTGCCTTCTCGGCCCCTGCCAAAGCGTTGAGGGTGTCGCGGCGCTGCTTGCTGTCAAGGTCCTTGCCAGCCCCTGCGATCTGTTCAAGAAGGGCAATAGCCTCCCGCCATTGGGTGAAGGCTTCAATGCTGGCACCCTCGCCGCAGTACAGCTCCAGGAGCGTGGGGAGCGCCTCCTCCGACAGGCCGAGGGTCGCCGGGCTGGCGGCCACTGCGAAGGATCGAAGCAGCTCGCTCGCCCCCCTCCTCCCCCTCTCCGCCTCGGGATCAACACCCCGCGCGAGAAGCTGCGCTGCAGCTGCGGCCTCCTTTCTCGCTTGCTGGACCGGCCGCTCCTCCGACCAGTGCCCCAAACTGAGCTGTCGCTCTTCTCCCTCGAAGTAGTACCGAAAGAGAAAGGAAACCTCCCGACCAGTCACCCGGGCTCCAAAACCCGCGACTGATCGATCCCAGAGTTCCTGTTCCGTTCCCGTCTTCTTCGTCCTGTCGGAGGTCCACCTCAACAGGGTGTCGGTAATGCTCAGGAGAGGCTCCGGCTTGGAGGAATCGTCTTCCTCGAGCTGCTCGGAGCCACAGTTCTTGGCCGGGCCCTCTGGTGGGAGCTTTTCTCTGCTCAAGTGCGTGCCGCCTTTCTCCGTCCACCCGATTTACCCTTCTTCCGCCGGACAGGCTTCCCAGCGAGCTGTGCTTCGAGCGTCTCGCTTGTCGTGTCTGCCAGCTCCCGAAGTGCACCGGGAGAGCGATGTGCGTATCTTGAAGTTACGCTCACGCTTCGATGACCGAGCAAACCGCCCGTGTGGTAGAGGCTTCCTCCTCCGGCAACGGCTTCGGATGCCACCACGTGTCTCGCGTCGTGCAACCGCACCCCGGAAATGCCCGCCACCTTGCACACCTGTGACCATGGTGTCCGCACTTCTCCCCGGTCGAGCGCCTGCCCGGGGTTCTTGGGAGAGGGGAACACGTACTCCTGGCCTGACTCGCGGGGAAT
>SLOM01000056.1 GCA_007132505.1 Candidatus Sumerlaeota bacterium | reverse complement strand
CGGGGAAGTTGGGCGCCAGCAGCACATCCGCGAAGACGGGGAGCGCCTCCGGCAGGTCCCTCGCCAGGCAGTGGAGCGAGAGGAGCGAGTAATCCATGCTGGAACCCGGCTGGAGCGAGGCTCCCAGGCCGGCGAGCTTCTCCGCAATTTCGTCTGCCGAGCGGTTGCTGGTCCCTTTGGGAAGCGACGCCATCATAAGGGCCGTCAGGCCGCCCTTCTCCTCGGGCTCCATGGCGGCACCAGCTCCCACCACGGCCGTCAGGGCCAGCGTGGCGGCGGAGCGGCGCTCCTCGTGCAGCATGGTCAGTCCGTTTTCGAAAACGTGTATGGTCAAGGGGTCCATCCTCAGCGTGCTCTCAGTAGGCAGCGTGAATAGGGGGCGGCCGAACGGATCCTCCGCCAGGACAGCCTGCTGGCGGAACGGCGCACAACCCGTCAGCCCCAGCAGCAGGCAGAACACCAGCAGCCATGGCATTACCATTTGGCAATGACTGGCCCGGACTTGCCGAACCGTCAATCCTCCACACCGTTCCGTCGTGTGACGAAAACGGACGCCTGCTCCGGACGAAGATAGTCGCGAACGAATGATCGGACCGGCTCCCTGCCGACTTGCTCCAGCTCGCGCCCGTACCCGGTGAAGTACTCCGCCGAGCCGTGGAACACCATCGAGTGGCCGAGCATGCCGGCCCGGTCGAGGTTGGTCTCCTGCGCGAACAGGTGCGCGCTTGCCGCCTGGCGGCGCGCGCGGTGCAATTCCTCCCGCGAAGGGCCCTCCCGTGCAAGCCGTTCGAGCTCCGCCAGCACGGCCTCCCGCGCCTCGTCCAGCCGGCCCGGCTCGCACGTGCCCCAGATCACAAGCGGGCTCTCCGCGCGCCAGGTGGGAAACCAGGCGTTGATGCTGTGCACCAGACCCTGGCGCTCCTGAACGCTGTTCACAAGGCGGGAGCTCCGCCCCGCCACAAGCAGGTGGTCCACCACGTCGGCGCGCGCCACCTTCTCCAGCGAATCGCCCCGCGGGCCGGGGAAAGTCAGGATGAAGTACGCCTCGTTCCATTCGCGGGGGAACTCGCGCACGGCGGGCTCGGCGAACCGCGCCGGGGGGAGTTCCTCCCGCCACGGGCGGAAGGGCCGCTCAAAGTCCCCGAACGCGTCCCGCACCAGCTCGAGCGCCTGCTCCTCCTCGAAATCACCCGCCAGCACCAGCACCATGTTCGACGGCGCATAGTACCGCTCGTAGTGCTCCATCAGTTGATCCCGCGTGAAGGCCGAGACGGTCTCCGGCGAGCCGATGACCGGATGCATGTAGGGTCCCTCCGCGTAGACCCGCGGCAGGGCCTCGTCCACAAGATATCCGAAGGGGTGGTCCGCCTTGCGGCTTATCTCCTCGAGGATGACCTGGCGCTCATTGTCCACCTCGGCTGCGTCAATGGTGCTGTTCCGCAACACGTCCGCGAAATCGGGCAGCAGGGCGGCCAGATGCTCGGCCGGCAGCACGACATAGTAGTTCGTGTAGTCCCGCGAGGTGGCCGCGTTGAGCGACCCGCCAAGCGCTTCCACCCGCCGGTCGTACTCCCCCACGCCCAGACGCGAGGTGCCCTTAAAGAGCATGTGCTCCAGGAAATGACTGATTCCGGCCAGCTCCTCCGGCTCATCCCCACTCCCCACGCGCACCCACATGGATACTGCCACCAGCGGCACCGCCGCGTCGCGCTGCAGGACCACCGTCAGCCCGTTCTCCAGTTCGTGGATGCTCACCGGACGCCTCACCTCCCAATGAATTTGCCGCGGGGCAAAGACCCCGCATCCTGCAAGCAACAGCACAACAGGTACCAACACCAGCCATGGTGTTTGCCCGACCCATCGGGCCGAGACCCGCAGAGCCCCTGACGAGTGAAACAGATGGCCCCTGTGGCTCAAACGCCCTGACGGCACGGTAACAGGCCAGCGTTTTCTCATGACCTCATCTTCTCTCCTGCCCCTTGCCCAGCCGTCAAGCACCCCGAGGTGAGCAGCTTGGGACGGCCGACCCGCACGATGGGGTCCATCCCGGCTGTTCGGGGGGGGAACTCGGCGGATCACCCGTGGACTCTGAGAGCCCGCAGCATCCTCGCTGCGTCGTTGCGCCGTTGCGTGCCCCTCTTCTTATCAGACTCACGCCAGGCCGCAACGGTGCTCAGGATGGGGAGTCCCCTGAGGCTGCGCCCCGGTTCTGCGGGATCAATGCGTCCTCAACGAGGTTGCCGAACACACTTTCCTTGCCCTCCCGGAAATTCACGGCTGACAAATGCCAGGGTGCAACCAGCACACATGAGGTACTTTCCAATGAATGTCCGCTGCCCTCTGCACGCGGTGCTCGCAGCCATAACCCTCATGGCGGCGGTTGCTGCCATGGCGGGGACGAACGCCGAAGAAGTCCAGGCGGTGGAGCAGCCCGGCACCGAAACCGCCAACCGCATGATGCATCCGCAGGCACCGTGGCTGCGAAGCCTCCGCCACGGCAACGTCATCTACTTGCTCTACCGGGACGAACCCCGCATCGAGCGCTACGACCTTGCGGCGCGCGAGTGGCTCCCGGACGTGGCCCTGCCGAGGACGCCGGCGGCACTGGCCGTGGACGAGGCGCATTATTACATCGCCTACGAAAGAAGCCTCTTCCGCACCGGACACGGCGGGGAGGACGAGACGCACCT
>SLOM01000267.1 GCA_007132505.1 Candidatus Sumerlaeota bacterium | reverse complement strand
TCATAGGTACCCGGTTCGATGTCCAGGAACTCGAAATCCCCCTGCCCATCCGTGAAGGCCAGTTGGTTGGTTCCTGCGATGGATACCTGGACGCCGGAGTGGACGTTGTCCGGTGCGTCCTCCAGCAGGACACGGCCGACGATGCTGCCGCGCCGTTCGATGCGTGTGGTGTCCTCCACGAGAAGGAGGTCCACCTCCGCCGCCGGCATGGCCTCCAAGTTTACCTCGAAGCGGCGTTCCAGCAGATAATTCGTGGCGGAGGCGCTGACGACGTAGGTCTGCGGGGGGAGGTTCGTGAACTGAAACCGCCCTTCCGCGTCGGGGATGGCGGTGAAGTTCGTCCCCTCAAGGTTGACACGCACGAAGCTGAAGTCGCTCGGAATGGAACCGTCGCCGGTGAGCACCTCGACCTGACCGTAGATGGTGCGTGTGGCGCGGGGGCGCTCCTGCCGGGCGGGTTCCTCCTCCGCGGGCCGGCCCGCGAGTGTCACCGGGTCAAGTTCCGTCTCCTGCCCCGCCTGGACCTCCACGGCCATGCGGCGCGTGGGGAAACCGGCACGGGCCAGGACCAGTTCATAGTCGCCCGGCTCCACGTTGATCAGCTCGTAGAACCCGTCGTCGTAGGACACGGTCCGGTAGCGGGTGCCCTGCAGGTAGACGGTCACGTTGCCCTCATTCCCGGGCGGATCGGTTTCGATGGTGCCGGAGATGGCGCCGAGGCGGGCGGTCTCGCGCCGCGCGGGATCATCCTCCACCCCGCGCTCGGCCATCATCACAGGATCGAGCTGCTGGAAGGGTTGCTCCGCCGCGGCATCCTCTGCGGTTACGGTGACTTCACCGACGAGGGCGGTTTCCAGGTCGCTTCGCGTGGCACGCAACCGGTAGTCCCCCGGCCGCAGGTTCCCGAGCGCGAACCGCCCCCCGCCATCGGTCAGCGCCATGTGGGACGTGCCCTCCGCAAAGACCATGATGGCGACCGGATCCAGCCCCTCCGGGACCTCGATGGTGCCGGCAACAGTGGCGGTGGCGTTTTCCCTCTCCGCCCGGGCCGCCTCCCGGTCCCGCATTTCGCAGGCGGCAAGGAAGAGGGCGGCGCAACAAAGCGCCAGCGCAAGCGGGGCACGAAGGATGAACGTACTCATTCCGGATACACCAAATAACGTTCTCTCAGGTCCAGGTGGACCCGGTAGGCGGAGGTGTTCACCCACCTCACCCGGGCCTGCCGGGGATCGAGGCCGCGTGAGAGCGCATCGAAGGCCACGCCGGTGCCGAACACGCCGTGATCCTCGGGGGGTTCGTGATTGCGGATGCTGGGGACGGCGACAGCGCGGAGCCTCAGCCCGGCCTCGAAGGGGTTGATCCTCTGGTCCTCCGCCGGCCTGAGGAGCAGGGCCGCAGGCCCGTCGCCGTCGCGCGGTGAGTCCACCGAGGTCTCCACGCCCGGCAGCGGCCGGCCTTCAAGACGCTCCAGCATGCCCACAACCGGCACTTCCCTCGGAACGAGCCGCACTTCCGGGCGGCCATCGTCGCTCACGCTCACGCGGACGGACTCCCAGAGGTCCTCCCCCGCAATGGCCGGCAGCGCCCGCAATTCCTCGAATCCCGGCACGCCCACCCCGGTGGACTGCAGGGAACGCAGTACGTCCTTCCCCTCTGTCCCCACGCGAAGGGAGTGGGGGTTGCGCACCCAGCGATTGCCGTCGGACCGGTTCCAATTGCGCATGTGTACCACTCTGAGGTCCGCCTGGATGGAGTACTGCTCGTTGTAGAATTCCGCCAGCTCGCCGGGAGTCAGTCCGGGGTAGAGCAGTGTGGGGAAGAATGCCTGCCGCGAGCCGAGATAGCCCACCTCCGCCAACGGCCCTTCGAAGTAAGCGTTATCGCCCAGCAACGGCCTGTCAAAGAGAACGAACCGCACGCCGGCAAGGGACGCCGCCTCCAGCATGGCGCCGAGCGCGGCCGTCTCCAGTTCGAACCGCCCGCCGGGCAACGGCACGTCCCAGGCCACGGTGTTGACGTCACGCAGGTGTCCCCGCTCCGGCAAGAAGGAGTCCGGCGTTACCGGCACGACCGAAAGGCCGCTCTCCCGCGCCTCTTCCAGCAGGTCGAACCACCAGTCCGGCACCGGGCGCCGGCGTGGCTCCATGTGGAAGACCCGCACAAGGGTGAACTCCTCCGCATCCAGCAGATGCCTCAGGACGGGCACGCCGCGGGAGTCCACCGAAGCGGGATGCACGACAGCCGCCACGCGCCGGCGGGCGAGCCGCGGGAAGCCCTCGTCTGTTTCGCGGTCAATGCCGAGCTGGAAATGCCGCGAGGGGTCGAGCAGGGCCAGGGCCTCGCTGTCCAGCCTGATCAGGGGCTCGCCATTGTTGTGGGCCGCCGGTGGCGTGGCGCCTGTAAGCACCGGAACGAATAATGCGAGCAGAAGGGCCGGAATAGTTGGGAAAAAGCGCTGCATAAGGGACGCTGTCCGCGGGGGGGGTGGGAGAGGTGTTGGTGACGTGCCATCGTTGGGTGCGGCGGCACTGGGGCAAGCGCAAGGGGCGCCCGGCGGGAATCAGTCCACCGCCCCCTTGCGCTCCGCTTCCCCAAACACGACTTCGAAAGCAAGGGCCACAGTTTGCGCATGAAGCTCGACGGTTTCACTCAGATTGTGGGAATACCCGCCCGCCGTGACCGTGACGAAGG
>SLOM01000274.1 GCA_007132505.1 Candidatus Sumerlaeota bacterium | reverse complement strand
GTGCTGGCCCTGCTGGTGATTCTGGGGACCATCCGCGGTGTTTTCCAAACAGTGTCGCTTTTCGGCGGCGAGGAGGTCGAGCGGCCCGTCGCGGCCATCGTGCAGGCTTTGACCTCGCTTCTGTCCGTGGTATTTCTCGGTTTCTGCGTCCAATCATTCGTTGCGGCGCGGATGAGGCGGCGGGCGGGGCGCTGACCTCCGGGTCCCGGCCCTTGGCTGATCGGGTAAAAGCGGTACCACACCCGCGCATGGCCGCTTGACCCCCGGTCCATCCGCCTTGACCCTGAATCGCCATGCGGGAACCGTTTGCCCGGCATTTTGGTGGGGTCGGGGTTTCGTGTAAAGCGCCCCACACCGACCTCCCAACGTGGCGATGATAGCAGGGCCAGACCAAGAATCAAGGAAGTGGCTCCGGAACATGGCATCCGTGACTCTCAAGAACCTCTCAAAGTACTTCCCCGGGTCGGAGCTGCCGGCCGTGGACAACGTGGACCTGGAGATCAAGGACCGCGAATTCCTCGTTCTCGTCGGCCCCTCCGGCTGCGGAAAGTCCACCACGCTGCGCATGGTGGCGGGACTTGAGGACATCACCAAAGGCATCATCGAAATCGGCGGCCGCGTGGTGAACGATGTCGCACCGAAGGACCGCGACATCGCCATGGTCTTCCAGAACTACGCCCTCTACCCCCACATGACCGTGTACAAGAACATGGCGTTCGGACTCAAGCTGCGCCGGTTCCCGAAGGACGAGATTCACGCCCGGGTGATGGACGCGGCGAAGCTGCTCGGCATCGAGGACTACCTTGAGCGCAAGCCCAAGGCCCTCTCCGGCGGCCAGCGCCAGCGCGTCGCCGTCGGCCGCGCCATCGTCCGGAAGCCCCAAGTCTTCCTCTTCGACGAGCCGCTCTCCAACCTCGACGCCAAGCTCCGCGTGCAGATGCGCAACGAAATATCAAAGCTCCATGCACGCCTCCAGACCACCATGATCTATGTGACACACGACCAGGTCGAGGCCATGACCATGGGCGACCGCATCGTGGTGATGAAGGACGGCGTGATTCAGCAGATGGACGACCCGATCTCCCTGTACGACGTGCCCCACAACAAGTTCGTCGCCGGCTTCATTGGCTCGCCGCCCATGAACTTCATGGAGGGCACGATCGAGGAGGATGGCGGGCACATGTACTTCAACGAGGGGCACTTCCGCATGCGCGTGCCGAAGGAAAAGGCGGCGGCGCTGCGTGAGGCGAAGTTCGACCGCAACAACGTGACACTCGGCGTCCGGCCCGAGGACTTCTACGATCCGGATTTCATACGCACCAGCGACCGCGAGGAACTGCAGGAGATGATCGCCCGGGTGGAGATCGTCGAGCCGATGGGTGCAGAGACCTTCCTTTACCTAACGACCGATCGGAGCCCCATTGTGGCCCGGGTGGACTCCCATGTGCAGGCCGAAATTGACGAGGACAAGCCCCTGCTCGTGAACATGAAGAAATCCCACTTCTTCGCGCCCGGGGAGCTGGGCGAGCGGCTGGCCTGACAGGCGGAACCGGCGGAGGCATCCCACCCCGGCCGGAGGACGCCACCCCTGCCATCACCAAGACCTGCGGGACCCTTCGCGCAAGCGCCGGAGGGCCTCTTTTCGCTTGCGATGGGAGCCCGCCTGAGGGTTACCTGCCGGGCCCGCCCGGGAAGCGCCCTGTGACCGGCGCCACCCGAGCGGCCATTCCACACGCGATCCCTCAGACCGCCGGGTGCCGGCCGGGGAGACAATACTCCCCACAGGGCCGGATGGCGGTCAGCAACACGGGGACGCGGAGGACCAACCCACCGCGGAGGATCCGCATGTCCAACGTCACCATGAAGCAGCTCCTCGAAGCAGGGGTCCACTTCGGCCACCAGAGCCGGCGCTGGAACCCCAAGATGAAGCCGTATATCTACACCGACCGCAACGGCATCTACATCATTGACCTGAAGAAGACCCTGCGGCTGCTGCGCGACGCCACCAAGGTCGTCCGCGAATCCGTCACCAATGGCGCCAAGGTCCTTTTCGTCGGCACAAAGAAGCAGGCAAAGGAGATCATTCGCGAGAACGCAGACCGCGCCAACATGTACTATATCAACAATCGGTGGCTCGGGGGCACGCTGACCAACTTCCGCACCATCCGCCGCTCCGTCCTGCGCCTCATCGAGCTGGAGGAAATGTTCGCTGACGGCCGCATCGAGCAGTACAGCAAGAAGGAACAGGCCATGTACAACCGGGAGCGCATGGCCTTGGACAAGAACCTCGGCGGCATCAAGTACATGGACCGGCTCCCGGACCTCGTCTTCATCGTTGATCCCTCCAAGGAACACATCGCCGTCCGTGAGGCCTACCGGCTCGGTATCCCCATCGTGGCCGTGGTGGACACCAACTGCGACCCGGATCCCATCAAGCACGTCATCCCCGCCAACGACGACGCGATCCGCTCCATCAAGCTGATGGTCGGGCAGATGGCCGACGCCTGCATCGAGGGGCAGCAGGCTGCCCAAGCCATGCCCGAGGAGGAAGAGGGCGTCGACGCCGAGGCGCTCGGCCGCTCCGAATACACGGCGGACCAGCTCGAAGCCGCCTTCAGCGTCTACAAGACATCGGACGTGGAAGAGCCGCCCTCCCCCGAAAGCCCCGCTCCGCCCCCCGCGCCCCCCAGCGAGCAGCCCT
>SLOM01000117.1 GCA_007132505.1 Candidatus Sumerlaeota bacterium | reverse complement strand
GAACGGAGACTCGATGAACATGGATCGGAACCCTTTCGCGTATGTTGAAAAACAAGCAACAGATCAATCTACACGCCACCCCGGCAACGGAGTCAAATGCAACCACGCTGTCAAGAAAAGCGCCGGAGGACCATTTCCCGCCCCTGTCCGGGCCGCGCCGGGAGGAACTTACGAATTGCCGGGCATGCGGGCTTCACACAACCTCTCCTCCATTCAGGAGACAGCCGGCCGCGCCCTGCGGTCCGCACTCCGAAAAGGCCTCCGAATGACGTTTCGTATCCGCGTTTTCCCCGTTCTTGTCCTGCTTGCCTCGCTTCCTCTCACGGCCCTCCCAGCCGGTGAAACCGGCCTTTCCGTGAAGGTCCCAAGCTCGATCACCTGGCCGGGCGCAACTCCCGGCGGCCCGGACCCCGATGCCCCGGAAGTGCTGCATGCCATGGAGCTTCCCACCCTGCCCTCTGAGAAGGTGCGGCTCCATTTTGCGGAGGTGAGCCTGGGGGTGGAGGGTGCCCTGCTGGTGTCCACCGGCGGCGGGTCGGAGTTCCTCGTTTATGTCGAGGAGGATGTCCGCACGGATGGCACGCTGGAGACGGCGTTCCTGCCGGGCGGTGGCGCGCTGAGGCTGGAGGTGCTCTCCGCCGGGCCCACAGGGGGGGAGTCCTTTGCCCTGAGCGCGGTCGAGTACGTCTTCGACGATCCCGGCTCGCCTGAGGCCATCGCCGCCCAAGTGGAGGCGGGATTCCACGCCCGTTCCCCCTCCGGCATCGTGGAATGGGACGGGCGGGACTGGCGCGTCATCTATGGCACCGACAGCCGGCAGGAAATCCATGCGGTGGAAGACCCCCAGCTCCGCGCCATGGCGGAGTCGGTGGCCCTTGTGACGAACCGTTCGCAGCTCACGGCGCGCGGGGACGGAGGATGGGATCTCCGGCGCGTGTCATGGACCTCCACGGCTTTTGGCAGTCTCTGCGCCGACGAGCCATTCCGCGGCCAGCCCACCGGCACCGGGGGGGATTGCACGGGCTTCCTTGTCGGGCCGGACCTGTTTGTCACGGCGGGGCACTGCATCAGCGCAGCGAGCTGTTCCGGCCGCGCCTTTGTCTTCGGCTACCGGATGAACGAGGACGGATCACCGCCCGATCTCGTCTTCGGGCAGGAGGACGTCCTCTTCTGCCAGGAAATCGTGGCGCGGCAGTTTGGCGGCGGGCGGGACTGGGCCATCGTGCGGCTGGACCGGCAGGCCGCTGGGCGCGAGGGGCTGCCCCTCCGTGCTGAGGGCGAAGTCCCGCAGGGAACGCCACTAGCCATGATTGGTCATCCTGTCGCCCTGCCGACGAAAATGGCCTCGGACGCCACCGTGATGTCCGAGTCCGGCAGCAGCCCCCACTTCTTCCAAGCCAACCTGGATGCCTATGGCGGCAACTCCGGCAGCCCGGTCATCAATACACAGACCGGCTTGGTGGAGGGCATCCTCGTGCGGGGGGTGACGGACTTCCGCACCCGGCCGGGCGAAGGATGCGTGGAGTCCAACCGCGTGCCGCACTCCGGCGGCGAGGGAACCCTCCAGTTCGAGGAGGTCAGCCGCACCACGGATTTCGTGGCCAGCATCCCCGGCCCCATGATCCCTCCCGCTGCCCGTGCCGCCGGGGATCTCACCAACGACGGTTGCACGGGGTTCCGCGATTTCGTCTTCCTGCTGGAGAACTGGGGGCTGGAGGTGGACGGCACGCCCCTCGGCATGGCCGATTTCACGAACATACTCGAGCACTGGGGCGAAGGCTGCGACGGGTGACGCCCGGTATCAGGTCCGCCTGACACGCCCGCGAAACGAGACGTGCTGCCGGTCGCCAAGGAGCAGGAGGATTTTCTCCAGCACCCGACCCGCCGTATAGACAATGGCCGCGGGCCAGCGCCGTTTCCCAAGGGCGAAATAGACGAGCATTTCCAACTCTCCGGCCAGATACAGGTCCTCGCGGGAGGCTGTCCGTATGCAATGCTCGCGGAGGACCTCGCGGACGGCCTCCGCCCCGGCCGCCTCGTTGGCGGAGTCGCGCAGCAGCTCCTCCGGTATCTCCACGGTGGGGTAGCGCCGGCGTGACTTCCAGACGGCCCACTTCCGGACAGGCGCCAGCAATGTCTCCTTCAGCCGGGGCGTCGTCACATGCTCGTGCACCACGACCCAGCCATCGTCCTCCAGCGGCTCGAGCAGCCGGGGAAAGACCTCCTTCAAGGCGGGCACGTGATGGAGGGAGTCCTTTGCCATGAGGAGCGCGAACTGCCGGTGTGCCAGGGGCGGGTTGGCCGGCTCGCCGCGCACGTAGTCAATGTTGCGGATGCCCTGCTCCCGGGCATGGCGGCGGGCCAGCACCAATTCCCCAAAGCCCGGATCGAACCCGATCATCCGCACGCCGCGCCGGGCAGCTTCCAGGCCGAACTGCCCACCCCCGCAGCCGGCGTCCATGCCCCACCTGCCGGCCAGTTCGTCCAGAGGCGGGAAGAGGAATTCCCCTGCAGCGGGGGGATAGTAACTCCACTTGCGGCGTGCGTCACGGTCGTCGCGCTCCAGCACACCGGCCACATAGAGCGGCGGGTGGCTGGCCTTCTCCCGCAGGTCGAAGATGGCGCGGTCCCCAACGTCCCAGAACCGCTGCATAAAGCGGCTCCAGTGCCTGCCCTCCTCGATGATGCGGAGGTCCTCACCGCGGGAGGGCGTGTTGCACTCTGGGTGGGCGGCGCTGCGGCGGTGTATATCCCCTAGGACCGGCTCGCCGTGGCGTTCGAAGAAGGCGCGCTCGTCCTCCACCTCCCGCAGTCCATCGCGGACGAGGTCGGCGATGCCCTGCTCCACCCTGAACGGGCGCGAGCAGCACCGGCAGCGGAGCAGTGCCTCCTCCCACTCGCCGGACGGGGCCTTTGTATAGACGCGGACGGGCTCAAGGAACCCGCCCACGCCGCATTCGGGGCATCGCAGTATGCCGAGTGTTTCTTCGTTCACCGGCGCGTTCCGCTGTCAACCCTCCGCCGCGGGAAGCACCTCGACCTCGGTCCGGGCCTTGTACTGCTGGAGAAGCCCGGACCGCAGTTCCGCGCGGCGATCGGCTTCATGGTGCTGCATCACCCGGCCGCGGACTTCCTCGAAGTCGGGCTGCCGTGCTTCCTGTGCCTCCCGGACCCAGAACACGCGCGCCTCGCCATTCGAGAAGACGACCTCGGTGATCCCGGGTGCCTGAGCCTCGCGGATGGCGGTGAGGTCGGGATCGCGGAGCTGTGCGGCCCTGCGCATGCCCCATCGGCCGCCATCGCGGAAGCGCCGGTCACCCTCCGGGTTTGTCTGGTCCGCCAGTGCGCTGAAGTCCTCCAGGTTGTCTATACCGCGGACAAGGCCGGAGAGCCGTTCCACCGCCGCTTCCCGTGCCTCGTCGCCGGCAAGCCCCGGGTCCACCGGCACCGCGATGCCGTACAGCTCGAAGGATTCGGGCTCCTGGTAGCGTGCCTTGTTGCTCTCGTAGTACTCGCGGAGCTCTTCCTCCGTGATGCCCTCAAGTTGCTCCTGGATGACTGCCTCCAGGTACTGGTTGGCCAGATAGGTGTCCTCCATCACGGTTGCGATCATCCGGACCTTGGGGCGCTCCTTGTATTCGGCGGCCTCCAGATAGGCCATCACGAGAGGCTCCTGGGCCCGCATGTTCCCGGCCAGAAAAGCGCGGAAGGCTTCCGGGTCGCGGCTTTCCTCGCTCTCCATGAAGGCTTGGGCGAATCGTGCCATTTCCCCGCGGGTGAATTCCGTCTCGCCGATGCGGGCCAGAACGTCGCCGGCGGCCGCCTCGTCAGCGGGCCGGGCGATTGCCTCCTCATCCAGCCAGACAAGGCGGTCATCACCCACCAGTCTCTCGTAGAATTCCTCCAGCACCCTGCCGCGCTCTTCCCGCCGGAGGGTGGTTTCCAGGGTGGAGCGCACCTGTTCAAACGGCCGGTGTCCCTCCGGCTGGTAGCGCTCGCGATAGACGATCTGGTAGCCGTGGCGTGTGCGCAGGGGTTCACTGTATTCCCTGTCCTCCAGGGCCAGAAACGTATCCATGAGCTCCGGCATGACCGGGCGCTCCTGCTCCGCCGGGCGGATGATCCAGAGCTGCCCGGGGTTTTCGTTCTCGGACACCTCTCGGGCCACGGCGCGGAATTCCTCGCCGTCCTCGAGGCGCTGCCAAGCAGCCTGGATTCGCTCGCGTGCCTGCTCCTCCGCTTCTCCGGAGACGGGAACCAGCAGGATTTCCCCCTCCACGAGGGCACGCGGCGGCAAAGCTTCCTCGTCCTCACCAAGCCCCTCGTGGCGCGGGCGCTTGGTCTCGTCGGAAAGAATCCGGTCCGCCATTTCCTCGTCGCCGGAGATTTCCCGGGCGATTGACTCGAGCGTGTCCCCCGCTTCCACCTGATGGCGCGTGTAGGTGGACACGTAGATGTGGCGCATGCGGATTTCTTCCTGCTGGTGGAAGCGCTCGTCCTTTTGCTCCTCGTAGAGTTCGCGAAGCTGCTCCTCGCTCGGAGTGTCAAGCTTCGACTGGATCTCCTCCTCGTAGAGAAGCGAGCTGGCGTATTGCGTGATGATGCTCTCGATCTGAAGGCGCTCTTCCCCGGTGATCTCCATGTCCCGTTCCCGGGCTTCCTCTGCCATGAGGTCATAGGCGGCGATGTGGCGGCCAAGGTCCTCTAGGATTTCGCCCCGGGCCATGGGGAGATGGCGGTTGAGGATACTGTCCTCATCGCGCGGGCGGATGGAGTTCAGGATCTGCAGCTCCTCGATAGTGACCTCCCAGTCGCCGTGCAGGCGGAGGACCTTCGTGTCCTCGGGGAGGGGTTCGGCATCCACTCCGGGCGGTGGCGTCGGCAGGACGGTTCTCTCCGGCGGACCGGCGGGTGCCTCCTGCGCCGGGGCGGCAGTGGCCAGACCTCCAGCCACGGCGGCCGCCAGCAGGGTGGACAGCAGTGTGTCGAGCGGACGGCGTCTCATGAGTCTTGGTGGCTCCTGTTTCCTTGGTAAGAGTGGCCTCAAGGCCGGGTCCCCATCGCGGGGACAGCCTCGACAGTTGGCCGGGAATCGCCCGGGGCTCAAGTGCCGATTTCGACCTGCCGCGCCGCCGGAACGGTTTGTCCTGCATTTCAAGCCTGCGAGGGGGATGGAATTCTTGCCTTGCGAGTATGGCCCCGATGCCGGATTTGGGAACGGTGGCGCGGGGCAACTGCATCCCCCTGCCCGCCGAAAATCTCATCGTGGAGGCAACACAATGGCTGCGAAAGTAACTGTGAATGCGAACGGACCGATCAAGGTTGAAGGAGAGTTCGAACTGCTGGATGGAGGTGGCAAGCCCTTCGAGACGTCGAAGAAGGCGCTCTTCCTTTGCCGATGTGGGCAGACGAAGAACAGCCCACTCTGCGACGGGTCCCACAGCGCCACTGGCTTCACGAGCCCCAGCGAGAGCCGCGAGCTGTAGCGCCGGCTGACTCCTGCCCCGGCGACATCGCAAAGCGCCCCCGGAGTGTTCCGGGGGCGCTTTGCCGTTCAGTTGGTCCGGGTGGGAGTGACGTCTCAGTGGCGGCTTCCGGAAAGCTCCATCCGCTCGCCGACGACCTTCTCCTCAACGTTCTTTGGTACCGGCTCGTAGTGGCTGAACTGCATGGAGAAGGCGGCCCGGCCGGAGGTGATATTGCGCAGGTCGGTGGCGTAGCCGAACATCTCCGCGAGGGGTGCGGTCGCGGTGACGACCTTTGCGCCGCCGCGCTCGTTGATCTCGCCGATGTGCCCGCGGCGCTGGTTGAGGTTGCCGATCACGTCGCCCAGGTACTCGTCCGGGGTTGTGACTTCCAATTCGAAAATGGGCTCGAGAAGGATGGGCCCTGCTTTCCTCGCGCCGTTCTTGAAGCCGATGGATGCGGCCACCTTGAAGGCCATCTCGCTGGAGTCCACCTCGTGGTAGCTGCCGTCATAGACGGCTACACGCATGTCCACCATGGGGTATCCGGCGAGGACACCGGTACTCATGGCCTCGATGACGCCCTGTTCGATCGGGGCGATGAACTCGCGCGGGATGACGCCGCCGACGATCTCGTTCTTGAAGGTGAATCCGTGGCCCGGGTCGTTGGGCTCGATGCGGAGCATGCATTGGCCGTACTGGCCCCGGCCGCCGGACTGGCGGACGAAGCGCCCCTCGGCTTCCACGGACTTGGTCACCGTCTCGCGGTAGGCCACCTGCGGACGTCCGACCGTGGCCTCCACCTTGTCCTCGCGGCGCATGCGGTCCACAAGGATCTCGAGGTGCAACTCGCCCATGCCGTAGATGACGGTCTGGTTGGTCTCCGCATCGCTCATGACCCGGAAGGTCGGGTCCTCCTCCATCAGGCGGGCGAGCGCTCGTGACAGCTTGTCCTGGTCCTGCTTGGTCTTTGGTTCGATGGCCACACTGATGACCGGCTCGGGGAAGGTCATGGACTCAAGGCGTACCGGGTGGTCCGGATCGCAGAGGGTGTCACCGGTCCCTGTGCTCTTCATGCCGACGAGCGCCACGATGTCGCCCGTTCGCGCTTCGTCAACCGCCTCACGGTCCACCGCGCTCATCACGTAGATGCGGCCGACGCGCTCGTTGGTGTCCTTCGCGGCATTGTAGATGTAGGAGCCGGACTTGAGCACGCCGGAGTAGATCCGGATGTAGCTCAATTTGTCCACGCCCTTGGGGTCGCGCATCACCTTGAAGGCGAGGGCGCTGAACGGCTCCTCGTCCTTTGGATGGCGCGCCACCTGGTCGCCGGTGTGGATGTCCTCGCCCCGGATGGATTCAACGTCGAGGGGGCTTGGCAGGTAGGCACACACGGCGTCGAGCATGAGCTGCACGCCCTTGTTCTTGAAGGCGGAGCCGCAGAGCACCGGGGTGATCTTGCACTCGATGGTCGCCTTGCGTATGGCCTTCTTGAGCTCAAGGCGGCTGAACTCGTGGCCTTCGAGGTACTTTTCGGCGAAGTCGTCGTCGTACTCGGAGAGTGACTCGAGCATCAGCTCACGGTACTTCTCGACCTCGTCACGGACATCGGCGGGGATCTCAACGTCCTTCCAAGTGCGCCCCGTCGTGTCGTCCTTCTCCCAGACGCGGGCGAACATGTCCACGAGATCCACGACGCCCTCGAAGCGCTCCTCGGCCCCGATGGGGTACTGGAGCGGGACCGGGTGGCAGCCAAGGCGATCGCGCATCATGCCGATGGCGCCGAGGAAGTCTGCCCCGATGCGGTCCATCTTGTTGACGAAGGCCATGCGGGGGACGCCGTACTTGTCGGCCTGACGCCAGACGGTCTCGGACTGGGGCTCCACGCCGCCGACGGCGCAGAAGAGTGCCACGGCGCCGTCGAGCACCCGAATCGAGCGCTCCACCTCAACGGTGAAGTCCACGTGTCCGGGCGTGTCTATGATGTTAACCTCGTACTGCGTCTCCTTGTTGTCGAGGTCCTTCGTCTTCCAGTAACAGCGGGTCGCGGCGGAGGTGATGGTGATGCCGCGCTCCTGTTCCTGTTCCATCCAGTCCATGGTCGCGGCCCCGTCGTGCACCTCGCCGACCCGGTGCTGCTTCCCGCTGTAGAACAGGACGCGCTCGGTTGTAGTGGTCTTGCCAGCATCAATGTGCGCCATGATGCCGATATTCCGAATGAGTTTGAGCGGGGTGGACCTTGGCATGTGTTACCTCTGAACCTTCTTTCCTGGGCTGGGGGGAGTGGTTGGGGAGATTGCCCGTGAGGGCCGGGTCTCCCTTGTTTCGTTCGTTTTCGTTCGGCTTTCCGGTTATGGCGGCGGCTGGAAAGCTGCTGTGAATGCCGCCCGAAAAGAGTATAGTGCGGAGCGCGAGGCGTACCAACTCGCGAAACCCGCGGAACGGTCTGCATAGCTCCGGGCCCCGTCAAGCGGGAACCCTTCTCTTTGTTGGATTTGGAGGCGTCTTAACTACAAGGGTTTTATGCCTTCGGTCCAAATCCCCGCCGCGCCATTTCCGGTCCCCGGAGCCGGCCGTTTTGTGGCATGCGGAAGGATTCCGCCCCTCCTTTCGTTTCAGCGGAGGGACGCCGGAGCGCCCTACTCCTTGACCACACCACGGCCCGTCCCACTGCTAATCGCCGGGGGGCGTCCCGCGGCCAACCGCAGTGCTCCTCCGAATCCATTGGAAAGAATCTCTCCGCATGGCCAACGTCGTTCTCGCCTACTCCGGAGGTCTCGACACCTCCGTCATCGTGAAGTACCTCGTGGAGGAAGAAAAGCACACTGTTCACGCCGTTTACGTGGATGTGGGTCAGCCGGCGGACGACCTGGAGGAGGTCCGGCGGAAGGCCGAGATGTGTGGTGCCGCCGGGTGCCACTTCGTGGACAAGCGCGAGGAACTCTGCCGCGATTACGCCCTCCCGATGGTCCAATGGCAGGCCAAGTACGAAGCCGTGTACCTTATGGGCACCTCCATCGCCCGGCCGGTCATCACGAAGGGCTGCCTCGAGGTGGCGCGCGAGGTGGGCGCCACCGCCTTCGCGCACGGTGCGACCGGGAAGGGGAACGACCAGTGCCGCTTCCAGCTCGTGGCGGAGGCGCTCTGGCCGGACATCGAGATCATCGCCCCGTGGCGGTCCGCCAAGTTCCGCCAGATGTTCCCCGGCCGCAGCGAGATGATCGCCTACGCCGAAAAGCACGGAATCCCCGTAAAGGCCACGGCCGCGAAACCCTATTCCTCGGACGAGAACTGCCTGCATGTCAGCTACGAGGCGGGAGTGCTGGAAGATCCCGCGCGCGAGGGCGTTACCGTGCCGGACTACCAGATGTGCGTCCTGCCGGAGAACGCGCCGGACAAGGCCGAGGAGGTGACCGTCGGCTTCGAGGACGGCATTCCCGTTTCGGTGAACGGCGAGAGGCCCGCGGGGGCATTCGAACTCGTCCGCCAGCTCAACGAGATCGGCGGGCGCAACGGGGTTGGCATCCTCGACATGGTCGAAAACCGCTTCGTCGGCATGAAGAGCCGCGGAATATACGAGGCTCCCGGCATGGCGGTGCTGTACGAGGCGCACCGGAACCTCGAGCAGATCACGATGGACCGCGACCTGATGCACCTTCGCGACCGGCTCGTGCCGGAGACGGCGGAGCTGGTGTATTACGGGTTCTGGTACTGCCGGAAGCTCGATGCGCTGCTTGCCTTCATCCGTGAGGCGCAGCGCCGCGTGACCGGCGAAGTGACGCTCCGTCTATACAAGGGCAACCTGACGCCCGTCTCCCGCCGCTCGCCGTATTCCCTCTACGACGAGTCGGTGGCCACGATGGAGGGTGGCGGCTCCTTCAACCAGGACGACAGCACCGGATTCCTCCGCATCCAAGGGCTGCCCCTCCGTGTGCAGTCCCACAGTGCGGGCTGGGGCAGGGTGCTGGATAAGTAAAGGCGCGGGACAGGAACGAAGCAACGAGACCGGCTCGCCGGGAGTGGATCAAATGGACAGGAAAGGCGGCACGGACCGAGAAGAGGGGGCGGGGCGCATGGGCAGGGCCGACAATGGCCGCCCTGCCTACCCCCCATACCCCAGATCCCATACGCTATACCCCAAACCCTATACCCTATACCCCAAACCCTATACCCTATACCCCAAACCCTATACCCTATACCCCAAACCCTATACCCTATACCCCAAACCCTACACCCTAACCCCCATAAACTACGCCCTCGCCCTTGTCCTTCTCCTGCTGCTGGGTGTGGCCGGCTGCGGGGGGCGGTCCGCCACGCCGGCTTACTCGCCGCACGAGAACCTGCTGTCCATTGCCGCGGAGTTCGAGCTGCTTGCCTCGCGCGACCCCTACCGCGAACCGGTCAGCCGGGACCTGACGGGGCAGGCGATCCATCGCGCCACGTTGCTGCGGCTTGGCGCCTACGAGGAGCTGCACCCGGGCCGGCTGGCGCCGGAGGTGCTCGTCTATAAGGCTCGCGCTCTGGAGCTGCTTGGTGACTATATGAGCGCCCGGCGGCACTACGAGGACGCAGCGGAATACGACACCGAACTCCGCGGCTATGCGAACAGCCGCGTGCAGAAGCTCGACCGGCTGCTCGTCGCACTCGCCCCGCCTCCGGCCACGAATGACCTGATGGAGGTGCTCCTTCACCTTGAGGACCAGGGGCGGGAGCTGCGGGAGCTGGCCGCCACGTTCGACGAGCCGCTTTACCGCTCGCTCGCCATGCGGGAGGCGGAGGAGGCGGAGGTCCGCCGTGCGGAGATGATGGCCGTGAACCGGTTTCTCCTGCCGGACGGCGAGCGTCAGGCACAGCTTGCCTTCGAGGAACTCGTGGCGAACCACAGGCGCAGCGCCCGGGCCATGGAGCATGCCCTGCGACTTGCGCGCTATCATCGGGAGCTGGCGGAGGAGGAAGTGCGGCTCAATCCGCCGGAGCGGCTTGGCTTCTCAGCAGACCGCTTCCGCCGGCACTATGAAGCAGCAAGCGACCTGCTCTACCGCATCTCGCAGGCGGACGGGCGGCCTGAGCGGCTTGTCGCCCGTCACGAGCTGGACGCCGTGCTGGCCCTTGGCGAGGAAGTGGCCCGCCGGGCGCGCTGATCGAGCCGGAGGTCCTACCGCAGGCGTCTTGTCAGCGGAACGAAGCGCACGGGCAGCACCGCCTCCCGCTGCAGCTTCCCGTCCATGTCCTTGATCACCGCCACCAGTTGCTGGTCCTCGCTCGTGGCGCCCGTCGGAAGTACCAGCCTTCCGCTTGGCTTGAGCTGCTCCTCGAGCGGCTCCGGCACACCGTCGGGGCAGGAGGCCGTGACGATGATGCGGTCGTAGGGCGCCTTGGGAGGATAGCCCTTGTACCCGTCACCGTGGTGGACTTCCACATTTTGGCAGCCTTGGGCGGCGAGCCTCTCGCGGGCCCGCTTCGCCAGCGCCTCGATGATTTCCACGCTGATCACTTCACCGGCGAGCTGGGCGAGCACCGCCGCCTGAAAGCCCGACCCGGTGCCGATCTCCAGCACGCGGTGGTGCGGCTCAACGGCCAGCAGTTCGGTCATGAGCGCCACGATGTAGGGCTGGGAGATCGTCTGTCCGTGGCCGATGGGGAGGGGCCGGTCCTCGTAGGCCTCGAAAACGTCCGGCGTATCAACAAAGAAGTGACGCGGGACGCGTGCGACGGCATCCAGCACGCGCTTGTCGTGCACCTTCCATTCGCTCATTCTTTCGTACTGCATGATTTCTCCTCCCGCGGGGGCGGCAGGGGCGTGGGAGGCTGATCAGAGGTCCCACTTGCGGCCGCGTTCCCCGGCTTTGTCCGGTTGGGGTGTCTTTCGCTTTTCTCTTGGTGTGTCCCGCACCTCCCTTGCCCCCGTTGTATCCTCCCCGCCCCGGCTCATGACGAGTCCGGTCAGCTCTTGCGGAAAGACACGGAAGGCTGTGACGATCGCGCCCGCAGCCAGCAGCGCTCCGATGCCTTGGTGTGCCCAGAAAATGTCCAGCAGGCCGATGAGCAGGGCGGTCAGGATGGCCGTGCCCGCCAGCACCCCCCGGTGGCGCGTGCCTCCCATGGCGATCAGGAGGAGCAGCACGCCCAAGGACTGGTGCGGGAGGGTTCCGATCGGGGCGAAGAACAGCCTGCGGAATGTCCCCGCCGTTTCCGGCCAGAAGGGCCAGAAGGGAAACACCAGGAGCAGCACAAGGGCCACGGCGGCGGCGGCCTTCCAAGGCTGCTCCTCCGGCGTGATCCGCCATTCCGGGGGAGTGTTGCCGATACCGCCCGGGGCGGTGGCGGCCACGAGCGCCAAGGACGCCAGCATCACGAGCACCGTTCCGCCGCCGTTGCCCAGGGCCAGATAAGCCGCACCCAGAAAATGAGTGGCAAACACCAGCGACAGAAGCCTCCGGGAGAGCACACCGGAGTCCTTGGCCACGAGCAGAAGCCCCGCTGCCAGCGACACCTTCATCACCAGCGAGGTGGGCTGCTGGAGCCATGTTACGTACTCGTAGTACTCCAAAAGGGTGGGTGCTCGCCACATGGCAGCCGGTCTCCTCCTTCACGCACGGAGCAGGAAAATGCCCCGGATGAGCCACAGTGCAGCAACTCCCCAAGTGCCAGCCCGGGGCAATCCCGCATTTCCCGGCAACGCAACTACGGCGGCACCCAAGAGATCAGCACGGCGGTCCATTTTTTCATTGCACCGCCACGGCCCGCACATAACCCTCGAAACAGCAAGGGTTTGGACTGAACTTTTGCGCTCTGACCGGCACCGGTCTTCCGGGGACGGAAAGAGTGCATTTTCTTTTGGTCCCGGACCCTGCCAAAACAACCTCATAGGAGGAGGAAGAAACATGAAGTCCAAATTCGCAGCACTTGTGGCCGCCGGCGCCCTCGCAGCCGCCGGAACGGCCGGAGCCCAGACGGTCATCTTCGAGGACGACTTCGAGGCTTACAACGAAAGCGCGGACGTCATCGCGACGGCCGAGTGGACCGAGTTCACGCTCGACGCCGAACTCGTGACCGACGAAGAGGCATTCTCCGGCACGAACGCGATCAAGGAACCGCAAACCGCCGGCTCGCTTATTGGCGGCCATGCTCCCGTGGACGCGGCAGACGTCACCGTCGAGGCACCCTTGGTGGTCACCGTCATGTACTTTGATGCCGACGCCGAGACAGGCGGCGCAGGAATCGGGCTGCGTTCGGGGCTCACTTACGGCAGCTACGAGGAAGGAACGTTCGCAGGCGGCGACCTGAACAACTTCTTCGCAATCGGCGTCAACCACCATGACGTGGGCGACGAAATCTACGGCGGCCGGGTCGTCTTTGGCGGCGACGGCTGGACAGCATTCGACGGCGAGAATGACACGACCGAGATCCTGCGCGAAACCGGCTGGCGGGAACTGCAGCTCCGCATCTATCCCGACTTGGTTGAGTTCTACGTGGACGGTGTTCTCGGCGCCTCGGACACCTACAGCGCCGTGCCTGCCTGGGACAGCATGCGGGTGGGTGCGTTCGCTGGAACAGCCCAGAGCCTTGACATCTACTTCGACGACATCAGCGTGGTCCTTGAGGACGACGAGGTCGGCGTCGAAGACTGGCACATGTTCTAAGCCGCTCAGGCTTCGGACATAACCCTGCTTGCAGGACCGGACCGCCGGCACGGATCGCGTGTCGGCGGTCCGCCGCTTAATTGAGGCTCGACACCCCGCGAAAGGGCCACCTTACCGCCCCCCGGACCTGCCAAGTCTCGCAGGATGCAGCGGCTCGCCCTTTTTTCCTGTTCAGCGTGTATCCGTTTTCCGCCTCCGGCCGCCTCCCTGGGTGGGGCCTCAGCCGGGGGCGAGGTCATCTGCATCCCGGGGACCGGTGGTGTCGCCTCGCTCAGCACCCGGCCAATATCCTGGACCCCTTGGCGGTGTCCTCGGATCAGAGCACCAGCCTGCATCGGAGTGGAGTGCTGCGAGGACCACCGGCCCCGACGTGTCGGCCTGGTGGAGGGACCGCCCATATTTCCGTTCACCCGCTCCAATTTTCCGCTTGCGTCAGGCAGGGGGATGAGGTGCTTTAGGCTCAATCAAGGGTCTGATACCTGCCCCCCTTGGCCGGCCCCCTTGGGAAGGGAACGATGTGGGGCGTGGTGTAGGCTGCTTGGTGGGAGCGCAAAACACATGAAGGAGAAAAGGACCATGAAAAAGTTGATCTGTGCGGCAGTTGCAGGGAGCTTCGCCTTTGTTGGGACTGCAAGTGCGAACGTTATTTTTGCGGATGACTTCGAGGCCTACAACGACAACGCGGATGTCATCGCGACGGCCGAGTGGACCGAGTTCACGCTCGACGCCGAACTCGTGACCGACGAAGAGGCGTTCTCCGGCACGAACGCGATCAAGGAACCGGAAACCGCCGGCTCGCTTCTGGGGGGACACACCCCTGTCTTCGCTGCAGACATTGACGCGGATACTCCGCTTGTTGTGACCTTCGCCTATTTCGACTCTGACGAAGAAGTCGGGTCCGAGGGCATCGGACTCCGGACGGGGCTCAGTTACGGCTCCTACACGGGCGGCAGTTTCGCCTCGGGCGATCTCATCAATTTCTTCGCCATGGGGGTTCACCACCCTGACGACCAATGGCACTACGCCGGGCGCGTCGTTTTCGGTGGAAGCGGCTGGACCGTGTTCGACGGTGAAGGCGACACCGCCGAGATCCCACGCGCAACCGGCTGGCACGAAATGCAGGTTCGCATCTATCCCGACGAGGTGGAATTCTATGTGGACGGGATCCTCGGTGCCACCGACACTTACACTGAGGTGACAGAGTGGAACAGCATGCGGCTGGGTGCCTTTGCAGGAACGGCCCAGAGCCTCGACATCTACTTCGACGACATCAGCGTGGTCCTGGGTCTTGACGAAGTCAGCGTGGACGACTGGCACATGTTCTAAGTCGTAACCGGGCCAGGAACAACACTACAGGACAGAGTCGGGCGCCGGCACGGGGACCATCGTGCCGGCGCTTGATTATTTTTAGCTAAGACAGCTTCATGTGGTCTGATCCGCAGCCACGTTTCCGGTATTTGGGCGTCCCGCGGTCCAACTCTTCGCTTGCCTCATGCCCTCTTTGCCACATAGTGAAATCGAAGTATAGGGAACAGGCCAATGCCCCCCGGCCAAGCCCTTCCGGACAAGGTGCCGCAGGCGCATTGGGTTGTTGCCAAGACAACTCAACACACCACAAGGGAAGGTGCACGCCATGAAAAAGTTGATCTGTGCGGCAGTTGCAGGAGCCTTCGCCCTGACGGGTGCAGCCTACGCGAGTGACATCATCCACTTCGAGGACGACTTCGAAGCGTACACCGACGTGACCGAACTGGACCTGCTTGGACCATGGAATCCCGCTGCCGGTACATGGGCGATCTCCGACGACCAGAACGTAACCCCCGGCGGGGAGCAGTCACTTCTCGAAGCGGCCGGAGATTCGACCACCCAGGTGACAGGCAATTTTGGTCCGGTAGACAACGACGACCTGTCACTCGACGCACCGCTGGTGGCGAGCTATTACACCTACACAACCGCTGAGGAAGCGGACTTCGCCGGAGGTTCCATATGGTACCGCAGTGGCCTCACTATCGCCGGATACGAAGACGGTGGTTGGGGCGCCGGCGAACTCGAGGAGCTTCTCGCGTTCGGATGGTACCATAGCACGTCGCGGGAAAACTTCTCTGCCCGCTCGGCGTTCGGAGGTGGAAACTGGCAGGAAACCGATGCGCCACTCGTTGCGCAGGAGTGGGTGAAGCTGGAAATCACCATAGACGGAACCGAAGTTCACTTCGAGGCAAACGACTCCGGTGATGTCCTCACAGACAGCTACGCAGTTCCCGAAACGGGTGGCTGGAACGGCATTCGGTTGGGAAGCTACCTGGGCTTTGGGTCCGCGAACGAGATTGATATCTATTACGACGACGTCGTGGTCCGCCAAGTGGTTGATGACACCGATGTGCAGGATTGGCACCTGTACTAAGCCATGCCGCCCATTCGAGGGTTCATCGAGTAAGGCCGCCGGTACGGTTTCCGTACCGGCGGTTTCTTGTCTGGCCGTCGCAGACGTTCTTTCTGCTCAGAGTATTTCTCCAGATAACAGTCTTTTTGGTTGCACTTGGGTCCACGCTGTGATTGCAGGGGGCCGGTTTTCCCGCCCGATCCTCTGCCCCCCGCCCGGGGGACCGGCAACATAACGGGACACGTGTCCCACGTATGGAGGATGGGCCGATGAGGGAGCACTACCACGCTGTTCTGACGATGGCCGTTGTCCTTTTCGCAATGGCCACCGCCATGGCTGCCGTGCACTTCGAGGAGGACTTCGAAGGCTACGCCGCCATCACCGATCTGACCACCGCCGGACCCTGGGACGAGCTGTCGGGCGCCTGGTCGCTTTCCACTGCGGCGAACGTCACGCCGGGGGGCATGCAGTCGCTCCTGGAGCCCGCAGGCGATGACCCGGCAGAGTTGCGGGCGGCGTTCGGCCCGGTGCCGAACGTGGAGCTCGTCGAGGATACGCGCCTGGTCGTCACCTTCCACACCCTGACCTCGGCCACGGCGGCTGACCTGGCGTCCGACACCGTCCCTTACTTCAGTGGCGTGGCGATCTATTCCTTCGACGGCGAGCTCTGGGAGCCCGGAGACCTGAACGAGAAGGTCGGTTTCGGATACGCCAGCGACGCCTCGCGGGAATACTTTGCCGCACACGTGGTGCGCTGGGTGGCGTGGGATGCCTCGGAGGCGCCACTGGTGCCGGATTCCGAATGGGTGAAGCTGACCGTCTCGCTGGACGGCTCCTTCGCCCATTTCGAGGGCAGCGATTCCGGGGATGTCTATACGATCACCTACGTTCCCCTGCCCGGTGGCGACGGCCCGCCCGGAGCAAAAGAGTGGAATGCCGTCACGGTGGGGCACCAGTCCGGGTCCGGCAACGGCATTGACATCTTCTACGACGACATCGAGATCCGCGGCGGACCGGCAGCCGGAACGATGGTGGAGGACTGGCATCTGTTCTGACGCATGGGAGTGGTGCCGGGCCTCCGCGGTGCACGGAGGCCTGCCACCCTCTTGCCGACCTTGGAGGGACCCGCCGACTCCACAGATTCCCGCAGATGCTCTCCTGCTCTCGACACCGGACTGGTCATCAGCACCCCACCGGCGTGAATCGGCGAAACCGGCGGATGATTCACTCTTTCGATAGGTCGGTTCGCCTCCAGCTGGCCCGGCGAGGCCGGGGGATGCACCTCGTGTACCCCCCCTCACCGGAATTGGGGTTGCCGCTCCGGGGGTCCGGTAGTGCTCTTTCCCTGCAGGGAATGAAGGACGGTAAACGCACGCGAACCTTACCGCCCGGACGGCAGAATGGCAACGCAGGGATATCCGACAGCCGTGCAGGCAGGAGAGCATCGCTTGGTGCCCGCCCAAGGGAACTTGGGTCCGGGGGTGGTGGCGTTCACCACATCCCGGGACTTCGACCCCGATCCGGGGACTGCCTGGGACGTTGGGGGCGAGCGGCTGCTGGGTCTTTTCCGCGACCTTGGTCTGCCCCCGCCACGCCGGCTAGTGTTCGCGGGTCAGGTCCACGGCGTTGCCGCCGGGCGCGTGCCGGAGGATCTTGATAGCCAAGAGGGCCTGCTGGCCCGGATTCCGCAGCGGGATGTGCTTGTGACTGCGGAGACAGATACCTTCCTCGTGATCCGCACGGCGGATTGCCTGCCGATTTGCCTGGCGGATGCCCAAGCCGGAGTGGTGGCGGCGGCGCATGCCGGATGGCGGGGCAGCTACGACAGTGTTGTGGGAGCGGCCGTGGCGGAGATGATCCGGCTTGGCGCGCGGCCGGACCGCGTGCAGGGCTGGATAGGGCCGCGCATCAGCGGGGACCGGTTCGAGGTGTCGCCGGAGCTCGCCCGCGACTTCGAGCGGCGTTGGGGTTACCTCGGCGGGTTCACCGATGGCCGGATGGTGGATCTGGCCGTGCTGAATGGGCTCCAGGCGGGCGAGGCGGGAATGGCGCCCGAAGCCCTGAAGGACAGCGGGTTCTGCACCTTTGCCCGCGAGGAGACTTTTCACTCCCACCGGCGTCAGGGACGCCGGCGCGGCCAACTCTACACCGTGTGCGGAATGGTGGAGACGTGATGCCGGACGTGCCAGCAAGACTCGCATCCCTTTACCTCGACGGTGACCGGCTCGCACTGGCCGTGACGGAGGAATCGTCGGATGGACTCCGTGTTCTCCACGCGGACCACCGGCGCCTGCCGCACCCGTTCGAGCGCATCCGACGCCTCCGCCACCCCGTCTATCTCGACTCCGATCTTGCCATCTACACGTCCGAGGCCTTCCTGCAGGAGGAACTGAAACGGATCCTCGAGCCGGTCCCGGCGGACATACCTGTGCTGACGGTGCTGGCACCGGACAAGGAGCGCCGCGAGGCGCTCGAAGGCTCTTGCGGCGAGGAGGAGCAAACCTCCCGCCGTCGGCAGCTTCTGCGCCGCCTGCTCCCGGCCAGTCCCTACGACTACCCCTGCCTTGTCGTCATGCAGGAGCAGGATCGAGAGGCTCAGGTCTGCTGCACCCGTGTCATCTCTGTACGCATGGCCGAGTTGCTCCCGATGCAACGGCTCGTGATCAACACGGGGCGCAGGCATTGGGGGACCATTCCGGGGCTGACCGCGGCGAGCGTCCTGGCCAGCAGGCTGTGCGCGGCGATGGGCCTGACCCGGTTGAGCCTCATGGACTGCGGGGCGCTGCGTACTCTTTTCATCAGCACCGTGGACATCACCACGACGCGCAACAACGTCATTCCCGTCGGGTACCTTTCCACGCGCCATGCTGGCGACCGATTCGCGAGGGAGCCGGAGGAAGAGATCCCGCACTTTGCCGCGCGGTTCCTTTCGGACATGATCACCGTCCGGGGGGAGCTGGACGGCAGTGAGGGCCTCTGTCTGCTCGGCTCCTCCGGGTCGATCACCTCGCTCGAGGAGCGGGTGGCCGGTGCCATCGGCCGCACGCCTGCGGTGGTATCGGAGGAGGCGGTCTCGCGGCTTGTGAAGGATTGGCCTGCGGAGATACCCTTCGCCGCGGTGAGCATGGCGGTGGGGGGGCTGCTTGCCGCAGGGGACGGCGTTCCCCGGCAGTTCGGTCCGCTGCACGGGAAGATGGTCTCACCGCCCCTTTCTGAAGGTAAGTGCGCCCTGTGGCGCATGAAGGACAGGCGCATGTACGTTTTCGAACAGCGTTACCCCCTGTAACGCCCGTTTCCCGCAGCATTCGGCCGTGCAATTCATGGCAAAGCCCTTGCACACTCGCCTGCTGGTCAGGAGGGCCTCCCGTCGTGACGCGCAACACCTTTCCTTCCCGAAGCCTTGCCACGGCCGCTGCCGTGCTGTTCCTGTCCGTCCTGCTGGCCGGTCTCGTGGATGTGGCTGCTCAGCCCTCCGGGAGCGATCGGGCACCGTCGGAGCCCCGGCGTGAAGCGGCGGGCTCGTCCGAGCGCGAGTGGGGATGGGGCCCCTCAGCGCACCAGGTCCCCGGCGCCCGATGGGATGAATGGTCGGATTTCTTCGTCGCCAGTCCGGTGGACCCGGCGGGCGATCCACTCGGCTGGTTCCGGTATCAGCAACTGCGCGCTGGATCGCTGGCACACCGAGCGGCCTTCATTGGAAAATTGCGCGAGCAGATGGAAGAGTCGGACAGGTTCGCCGCGCTGGCCGAGCCCGATCGCGAGCGTATCAGACGAATCGTGACCCTCCGTGAAGAGCTGATCGCCCTCGACAAGGAACACTTCGTCAGCCTGTTCCGCTCCGAAGCGGAGGAGGTTCTGGAGGCGCTGCAGGGCTGGGAGGAGCGAACGGATGAGGACTCCCCCCGGCGGAGGATCGCCACCGCGAGCCGCGAACGGCTTGAACGGCTGCTGGAGGAAGGTGAAGATTATGAATCGCTGGCGTCGGCCATGCGCGAGGCGGTGCCCGAGCGTTTTCGTGGCCGGCACCGCGACCGTGAGGACAGGCTCCAGCGGGAGATTGATCTGCTCGAGCGAAGGCTCGACAACCTGCGCAAGGAAGTGAACCGCCTCGAGTGGGAAGACCGCCCGGACGACGAAAACGAAGAGGATCCCCGCGCACGGCGCCTCCGCGAGGAGGAGCGCCGGTTGTCGGAGGAAGGGGTTCTTCAGGTCCACCCGCAGCGGCAGCCGCGGCGCGAGGAGAGGGCGCTGATGCCCGGCCTGGAGCGCAACGACACGAGCAAGGAACTGAAGGACCCGGCCGACGAGGAGCCGCGCGGGCGGAGGGACCGTTGAGTGATGCGCCGGCCCCTGCGGGACGGGTGATGCGGATCGCGCATTTCCTGTCGCGGGCGGGTGTGGCCTCGCGGCGCAAATCGGAGGACATTGTTCGCCAGGGCCGCGTCCGCCTGAACGGTGAGACGGTCGAGGATCTGGCCACGCGCGTTGATCCCGGGGCGGATGAAGTGACCGTGGATCACAGCCCGGTCCGGCCTGCCGCGGAGCGCATCGTGCTGGCCATGAACAAGCCGAAGGGAGTGGTGGTGACCCGGCACGATCCGCAGCGCCGCCCGACCGTGTACGGTCTCCTCCCGAAGGAATTCGCCCCTCACGCCGGAGCGCTGGCCTACGCGGGCCGGCTGGACGCGTTCACCAGCGGGCTGCTCATTTTATCCAACGACGGCGATCTTCTGAATCGCATCATGCACCCCAGCCACGGTGTGCGGAAGACCTACCACTGCTCGGTGGATACGCCGCTTTCGGAGACCGACATGAAGGCCCTGCGGGAGGGATTGGATCTCGGTGACTTCCGCGCGGCGTCCTGCGAGGTGAGTGAACTCCCCGGCGGCGGCCAGAGAAGCCCCCAATACGAACTGATCCTGACGGAGGGTAAGAAGCGCGAAGTCCGGCGAATGATGACGGCGCTCGGCAAGCGGATCAACTGGCTGCGGCGCGTGGCGGTGGGCGGCCTGGACCTGCGCCGGCTGCGGCTGCGCGAGGGCGAGGTCCGGGCACTCAGCGACCCGGAGATCCAGGCGCTCACCGGGAAGAAGGCATGAGCCACACAGCCGCGGACGAACGATGGATGCGGCGCGCGCTGGCGCTGGCCCGCCGGGCGGAGGGCCGCACGCGACCCAATCCGCTCGTGGGCGCCGTGCTCGTGGATCCCCGTGGTGAACTCCTTGGCGAGGGCTACCATCGTGCCGCGGGAGAGCCGCATGCGGAAATCGAGGCGCTCCGGGATGCGGAACGGTTGGGGAATCCGGTAGCAGGCGCGACGCTGTACGTGACCCTGGAACCCTGCAACCACCACGGCCGGACGGGGCCCTGTACGGAGGCGCTCCTTGAGGCAGGGATCGGCCGCGCGGTGATCGCCGTTCGCGACACCCACACCGAGGCTGCGGGTGGTGTGGAGCGGCTTCGCAACGCAGGCGTCGCCGTGGAGGTCGGGCTTCTTGGGGAGGAGGCTGTGGAGCTGAATGCCGGGTTTTTCGCCAGCCACGTGCTCGGCCGGCCGCTGGTGACCCTCAAGTGGGCGATGACGGTGGATGGGTGCACGTCGCTCGCCAGCGGCGAATCCAAGTGGATCACGGGGGTGGAGGCACGGCAGGAGGTACACCACCAGCGGGCTCGGCACGACGCGGTCCTGGCGGGCATCGGGACGGTGCTGCGGGACGGGGCGCGGCTGAGCGCCCGTGGCGTGCCGGTTCCTCCCGCCCCTCCGCGCTTCCGCGTGGTGCTGGACTCCTCGTTGCGGCTTGCGCCGGACGCGCCGTTTCTGGCGCGGGCGGAGGACGGATCGTCGCCCCTCGTGTTTTGCTCCGAGGCGGCGGAGGAGGACAGCGCCCGGGAGCTTCGTGCTGCCGGAGCCACGGTGGTTCGCGTGTCCGCGGATCCGGCGGGCGGACTGTCGGGGCGGGAGGTGCTGCGGCAGCTGGCCTCGCGCGGCGTGCAGTCTGTCTATATCGAGGGCGGCCGGACGGTGGCCGGGTACTTCCTCTCCTCCGGATTGGCGGACCGTGTGGAGGCCTGGCTCGCGCCGGTGCTGGCCGGTGGCGGGGCTTCACACCTGGGGTCGCTGCAGGTCCCCTTGCCCCCGGGCACCATGGCGGAGGCGTGGCGGCTTTCGCGCGTCTCCCTGCGGCAGGTGGGGGAGGACTGGGTGGCCACGGGTTGGCTGCACGGCCGCCTCTTTGGCGACGTGGAGGGTCTCCCCTTGTCAGAGGGCCAAATCGCTCCGAAGCTTTCCTGAACGCCGTGCCCGGAAGGGCCGGGCGCCCCATGGTCGAATGGCGATGAAGACGGACCAGCCAGAGCAGCAAAACGCCCCACCACACCGGGAGGAGCCACCCTCCTCCCATCCGAAGCGGCATTACGCGATGGTCTTCCTGGGGTTTCTGTTGGTCCTGATGCTCCTCGATGTGCGCATCGAGGACCGCACGGACTACGGGCTGGAACGATTGGAAAACCGGACCGCGCCCTGGTTCCAGCGCCTCCAGCACGACCCGGTGCGCTACGAGCCCGCGATGATCGCCATGGAGTTGGGTCTCGAAATCGAGGAGGTGCACGCGGGGCAGTTCTTCCTCGAGGAGTATCTCGACCACATTGAAGGGACGCGCGGCCTGAACCCGCCCCTGCTCTCGGTGACGGTTGGTGACCTGCGCTTCCGGCCGGGCCCGCATTGGCCCTTCAATATGCTTCTCGCCCTGCTCGGCACACTTGCCCTGAATTTCCGTGACCGGCTGCGTCTTCACTCGGCGGCTCTGGAGGACCGCGAGAGCCGCCTCTATCTGACGGACTGGCGGTTGGACAAGCACCGGCGCGAGACGCGGGAAATGGTCGAGCAGTTCGAGCACCTCCGCCACCGGCTCGTGGAGACGGAGAAACTGGCATCGCTCGGCCGGCTTTCCGCCACGCTGGCCCACGAAATCCGCAATCCGCTCTCGATCATCAAGTCCTCCACGGAAATCGCCCTGGATGACGTGAACCCCGACAGCAGCAGCGCGGGGGCGATCGCGCTCATCCGGGAGGAGATCTCCCGGCTCGAGCGCATCATCGGCGAGCTGCTCAAGTTCGCCCGTCCGCGCGAGCCGAGAATCGAATGCCACGCGCTGCGCGACCTCGTGCGGCACTGGCTCCCTCCCATCGTGGAGGAACTGGAGAAGGACGGGATACAGCTCGTGCCGGAGGTGGAGGAGGGCCCCCTGGAGGTCTTCGTGGACCCGGACCACCTGTATCAGGCGCTCCTGAATGTCGTGTGGAACGCCCGCGATGCCCTGAAGGGGACTCCGCCCGGGCGGATCTTCATCCGTGTGCGGCGCGAAGGCGGTGTCTACACGGTGCTTGAAATCGAGGACAACGGGAGCGGCATGCTGCCGGACACGCTCGAGCAGATCCGCGAACCGTTCTTCACCACCAAGACGCAGGGGACCGGGCTGGGCATTCCCGTCTCCGTGCAGCTGCTGGAACTGATGGGCGGGAGGCTGGAGATTACAAGCGAGGTCGAGTCCGGGACCACCGTGCGGATGCTGCTGCGGCACGGAAGGACCTCCGCCGGGCTAGAGTCGAAGGCCGAGGGTGACCGGCAGGACGCTGATCCGCTTGCCGCGTCCCCCACATCCCACTAGTTTCCTCACTGCCCTCGGGGCGCCATTTCCACCCATGGACCTGCAATGCCGCGTTACCGCCTGCTGATAGTTGACGATGAGCCACGAATGACGCAGGTGCTCGGCATTCTTGGCGAGCGCTGGGGCTATGAAGTGCGCACCGCCTCGGACGCGGACCAGGCACTGCGTGAGCTCCAGGAGTTCCCCGCGGAAATCGTCCTGACCGACCTGAAGATGCCCGGCATGAGCGGTGAGGCGTTGCTGAACCAGGTACGCGCACGCCATCCCGAAACGCCGGTCATCATGATGACCGCCTACGCCACGGTGAAGAGCGCCGTGGACGCGATGCGGAATGGCGCCTTCGACTACATCATGAAGCCGTTCGAGAATGAGGAGCTCCGGCTCACGCTCGACCGGGCCGCAGAGTACGCCCGCCTCAAGCAGGACAACGCCTACATGCGGCGGGAGCTCGGCCTGCGCTACCGGGTGGACAACATTGTGGGCGAGTCCGAGGGCATCCACGATGTGCTGCGCCTAATCGAGCGCGTGGCACCAACGCGGGCGACCGTGCTCATTACCGGGGAGAGCGGGACAGGCAAGGAGCTGGTCGCCAAGGCGATCCACTTCCGAAGCGCGCGCGCCACGGGGCCCTACGTGCGCGTGAACTGCGCGGCCTTGGTGGAGACACTGCTGGAGTCGGAACTGTTCGGCCACGAGAAGGGCGCGTTCACCGGGGCGATGCGGACACACCGCGGCAAGTTCGAGGAAGCCGACGGAGGGACGATCTTCCTCGACGAGATCGCCGAGACCAGCAATAACTTCCAAGCGAAGCTCCTTCGCGTGCTCCAGGAGGGCGTGATAACGCGGGTGGGGGGAAATGCGAACATCCGGGTGGACGTGCGGGTCATCGCGGCCACGAATCGCAACCTGGAGGAGTTCGTCCAGCAGGGTAAGTTCCGCGAGGACCTGTTCTTCCGCCTGAACGTGGTGCCGGTGCACATCCCCTCGCTCAAGGAGCGCCCCTCAGATATCCCAATTCTGGCGGAGCATTTCCTGAAGGAGGCCATGGAGGAGCACGACCTGCCGCCCAAGCGCCTCAGCGAGGACGCGGTCGAGCTGTTGAAGCGCCACCGCTGGCCCGGAAACGTGCGCGAACTGGAGAACGCCATTGAGCGGGCGATGATCCTCTCGCCCGACAAGGTCATTACGGCGGACGACCTGTGGCTTCAGAACGATCAGCGCCACTCTTCCGGAAGCCATCGCCGTCAGACGGAAGGGGAGTCCAGTCCTGGCGACGTTCACATCCCTCTTTCCATCCTGGAGCGGCCGCTCGGCAATTTTCTCGACGAGATGGCGAAGCTCCGTGTCCTCCATGCGCTCGATCGCACAGAGTGGCGCAAGCAGGAGGCCGCGGACCTGCTTGGGATAGACAGAGCAACGCTTTACCGCCAGATGAAGAAGTTCGGGATCACGGGGAGCTGATCCTATTCCGTATAGACAACACTCACGGGAGGCAGGCACATGACACCCATTGGAACCCCCTGCGCTGCGGGGGGCGCGGCATGACGGCTCGTTTCAGCTGGGACTTCCCGTATCCCTCGCGGCGGATGCCGGTGCTTGCGGGCAATGTGGTGGCGACTTCCCAGCCCCTTGCGGCGCAGGCGGGAGTGGATGCACTCCGGCGCGGGGGCAACGCCGTGGACGCGGCCATTGCCACCGCCATCGCCCTGACCGTGGTGGAGCCCACCATGAACGGCATCGGGGGGGACGCCTTCGCCATCATCTGGGACGGCAGGCGGCTTCACGGTCTGAACGCCAGCGGCTGCTCCCCGCGCGCCTGGACGCCGGAGCGCTTCTCCGGCCGCGAGGTGATGCCGGATTCGGGGTGGGATTCCGTCACCGTGCCGGGCGGTGTGTCGGCCTGGGTGGAACTGTCCCGGCGGTTCGGGAAGCTCCCCTTCGGCGCGCTCTTCCCCGAGGCGGTTCGCTATGCGAAGGAGGGCTTTTCCGTCCCGCCCATCACGGCCGCGGCATGGGCCCGGGCGCACGAGCGCTTCCGTGACTATCCCGATTTTCAGCGCGCCTTTTGTCCGGAGGGCCGCGCGCCGCTGCCGGGTGAGGTGTTCCGGTTTCCCGAGCAGGAGGAAACGCTTCTGCTCATTGCGGAGACATCCGGCGAGGCGTTCTATCGCGGTGCACTGGCGGAGCGCATTGCCGCCGCGTCCCGGGCCGGGGGTGGAGCACTCACGGAGGAGGACCTCGCTGCACACGAGCCATTCTGGGTAGATCCTGTTTCGGTGGGCTATCGCGGCTATACACTGCACGAGATTCCCCCGAACGGACAGGGCATCGCGGCACTCATGGCGCTCGGTATGCTCGCCGGGGAGGACATGGCGGGCCTGCCGGTGGATTCGGCGGACAGTCTGCATCGGCAGGTGGAGGGAACGAAGCTGGCGCTCGCGTATGCGCGGCGTCATGTCACCGATCCGCGAATGGCGGAAGCGGATGCGGATGCGCTCCTCGATCCTGACTATCTCGCCCGGCGCGCATCGTCCATACGGATGGAGAGCGCCGGGGACCCTCACCCCGGCCGTCCTGCGGGAGGAGACACTGTCTATCTCTGCACCGCGGACGACTCCGGCATGATGGTGTCCTTCATTCAGTCGAACTACTCCGGATTCGGCTCGGGCATTGTGGTGCCGGGGACGGGCATCTCGCTGCAGAATCGTGCCTCGGGGTTTTCTCTCGAGGAGGGTCACCCGAACCGCGTGGCTGGCGGAAAGCGCCCCTTCCACACGATCATCCCCGGGTTCGTGACGCGGGAGGGCGCGCCGGTGATGAGCTTCGGCGTCATGGGGGGACCCATGCAGGCGCAGGGGCACGTGCAGATGATGGTGCGCCTCGCCGATCACGGGCAGAATCCGCAGGCGGCCTCGGATGCACCACGCTGGCAGTGGATTGGCGGCCGGGGGCTGGCGCTCGAGCACGGCATCGCCCCGGACGTGGCGGAGGAGCTGGAACGCCGGGGCCACAAGGTTGAATACAGGGACTTTACCTCCTTCGGCGGGGCGCAGCTCATCCACCGGTTGGAGGGGGGTGGTTATCTGGCCGCCTCGGACAGCCGGAAGGACGGGCAGGCAGCAGGGTACTGAGGGGGAGAAAGCGGCACGGCGCCACAACCCAAGGTTGACCCGCCCGCCAACGGAGGGGCCAGATTCGCACGCCAGTTTGGGGATTGATCCGGCCTGACCGCCACCCGGCGGGCAACCATCCACGCGGCCCCCTTTGCCGCAGCCCCGGAAAGCCGGCAACGAGATTCACAGCAAGAGGGAGTTTCAGCCAGCCGTGAGCCAAGCCTCGCCGACCCGGCCCCGGAAAAAGATGAGCCGCAAAGGCATCTTCCTTAAGCGCTTCCTGAAGGAACCCAGCCGCGTCGCCTCGATCATCCCCAGCTCGCCCGTCCTCATCAAGAAAGTGGCCGGAAAGATGGACTTCTCCGAGCCGCGCATCATCGCGGAGTTCGGCCCTGGCGAAGGCTGCCACACGCGGGAAATCCTGCGCCGCGCCCACCCGGACTCGAAGATACTCCTGTTCGAGCTGGACCCGGACCTGGCGGAGTTCCTTGAGCAGGAGTTCGAGGACGACCCGCGCGTCGAAGTGCTCTGCATGGACTGCCGGCGCATCGTGGACGAAATGGAGAACCGCAACATTAAGGAGTTCGACTACATCTTCTCCGGCATCCCCTTCAGCCTCATGGACCGCAAGACCAAGCAGGAGTTAATGCACAACGTGTACAGCTCCCTGAAGCCGGGGTCCTGCTTCATCATCTATCAGGTGACGAACGAGCTGAAGCGCTTCGGGTCGCACTTTGATGACGTGTCGTCCGAGTGGTGCCCGTTCAACATCCCGCCGATGTTCGTGACCGTTTACCGGAAGAAGGCGAACGGAAACACGGCCGGCTGACGCGGTTCTCCGCTGTCCTCAAAGTGTTGTGCTGAAGCCCCGCCGGCCCCGTCAGTAAAGGCCGATCAGGCGACCGCTGCTTGCCAGGATGGAGACGACCAGCACGGCTGTAATCCATTTTTCCCCGCCCTTGAGCGCGATCAGGCTCCCGATCCATGCGCCTCCTGTTTGCCCGGCGAACAGCGCGAGGCCGGCAACCCAGTATATTGCCACGCCACTCGCAATGAAGACTCCCACCGCCATCAGTTGCAGGAAAAAGACAAAGAAGAGCTTCACGTAGTTCCCCCGTACCAAGTCCATCCGCATCAGGTAACCCAGCACGATCAGGATCATGATTCCGCCGCCGGCCTGCAGAAAACCCATGTAGATACCGAGCAAGAAAAAGGAGACGGCCGTGGCGAGCTTGCCCCTCCCGCTGAGCAGGCTCCATGCGCTACCCATCACGCCGACCTCCGGAAGGCGGGGCTTCGGCCGGAGCATGATCAGTGCAAGCAAACCAAGCATCAGGTAGCCGAGTAGCACCCGGAAATGCTCGTCCGGAATCCATGCGGCGAGCAGCGCTCCGATGGCCGCACCGGGGAGGCCGGCAGCCACGAGCCGCAACGAGGTGGCGTCCTCCTGAACGCCACCAAGGCGGAACCGCCAGAGGGCCATGGCTCCCTGAGCGATGATGCCGATGCGGTTCGTGGCATTGGCCTCGGTGGGAGGTATGCCGGCGAAGATCATGGCGGGAAGAGTGAGGACGCTGCCGCCGCCCCCGACCGTGTTCATGATTCCCGCGCCGGCCCCCGCGCCGAAGAGGATCAGATAGATTGTCCAGTCCAAACGCGCGCTCCGGTGGCATTGTCTAGCAGGGCAGGCATCTTTCGATCTGCTCCCATTGGCTTTGCAGCACGTACTCGAGGACATACTGCTCGGCGGTCTTGTGCGGGCCTGGCAGTTCCATCTGCGCGCGGTTTGCGGCAAGCACCTGACGCTTCATGAAGAAGCGGTAGAACTGTTCGGCCATGTCCCCGGTCTGGTAAAGGCCTCGCAAGCGCCGGCGCCCCGGTTCGCTCTCGTCCTCCTGGAGCCGGTGGATGGTCACCAGTTCCGAATCACCCTCCCGGTCCAGGGCGCGGATCTCCTCGATGGACAGACCGAAGAGAAACTCGTGGAAGGCCTCCAACTCCTCGTGCGTGCAGTCCTCCCGGGTGAGGAACTCAAGGAACCGGGCATCGGCTCCTTTTTCGAGCAGGGAGTAGAGCTCGGAGGCGCCGAGCATGGTACCGAAGACGATCCGGCAGCGCCGTCTGGCCTCCCAGGTGGCATGGAGCACCCGAAAGGCCTCCGACAGTGGCTGGGGCGATCCGCTGTGCCACAGGTGCAGCAGCAGGACGGCGGCACGCCGGCGGATCTCCTCGACGTTGCGGTGCCCGCAGGCAATCGAGCGCAGCAACTCCTCCACCGCAATGCGGCGCACGCACCCGGCGATCGCATCTTCCGTCTCGGTGCGGAGCCTTGAGCCGTCCTCGGCGGGGGAGCCGGATTGCTCGAGCACCCGGCGCAGCATCCGGGCGGCGTTGAGCCGTGCCACCGACAATGCCTCCATCAGCGCCGCCCGCGTTGGGAGCACCAGCGTCATGGAGAAGAGGGTCTCGCTCGTGAGGCTGGCGACAAGTGACTGGGCGTCGCGATGCTGCCCGCCGAGGGATTGCTCCCGCAGGGGCGAGGGGTAGCTTTCGGCGGCGCGTGATACGTTGCGGAGCGCCTCCATGGCCTTACGGACCTGCTGGGCAAGGCCGTGCGCTCCCCGGTCCTCGACGAAGGCCGCCACGCGGCCGGCAAGCGCCTCCTCCGAGGCGCTCAGCCGCATGGGGGCACGGCTGGCGGGCGAAGCACTGCCCTGGGTGAGGAAATGGGAGGAGGCTGGTGTCATCTCGCCCCGAATTGCGCGCCATTCCACGCAGGGAGGCAACCGGATCATTCCCAGCCTCTGCGGCTGTCCCCGTTCACTCGCTCTTCAGGAATCGAATGAGGATGAGTGATATGTTGTCCTGCCCCCCGGCGTTGTTGGCAGCGATGATCATTTTCCGGGCGAGTTCCTCGAGGTCGGGCTCCTCGCGGGCAAGCTGCTCCAGCTCATCAGCCGCCACCATGCCGGAGAGTCCGTCGCTGCAGAGGAGAAAGAGATCCTGCTCGGCGATGGTTGCCGACTGCACGTCCACCTCGACATCGAGCTTGTTGCCCAAGGCACGCGTGATGACGTTTTTCCAGCGGTGGCCGCGCGCTTCCTGAGCCGTGATAATGCCGCGTTGGAGCTGCTCCTCCACCCAGCTGTGGTCGTAGGTGAGTTTTTCGAGCTTCCCGTCCCGGACGCGGTAGCAGCGCGAATCACCCACGTGAGCGATGGCGGCCGTGGAGTGCTCCGGGTCGGCGAGAAGCGCGACCAGTGTCGTGCCCATGCCCTGATACTCGGGGTATTCCATGGAGAGGCGGCAGACGTCGCGGTTGGCCAGTTTGATGGCGGCGACCAGGCGGTTTTCGTGGGTTGAGAGCTTCGGGTCGGGCTGGACGGGCCAGTTCTGCCCATCGCCACTGCCGGCGGAGTGGATGAAGGTGACCATGGACTCGATGGCCTGCCGGCTGGCGACCTCCCCGGCGTTGTGGCCGCCCATGCCGTCCGCGACCACGAACAGGCCGAGGGAAGGGACCACCGACAGGGAGTCCTCGTTGTGGCTGCGGCGCAGGCCCCGGTCGCTGAGCCCGGCGGTTTGAATCGTCCACTGCTTGCGATCAGTCTTCATCTCTATCCCACCGTTGGCGATTAGCCGCCCCTCTCCGATTATCTCCAAATGACGCTAGGTAGTGCATTCGAGCGGCGGCAAGTAGAACAACCGGGCACGAGAGGACCGGGGGATTTTCTCCGGGCTCCCCGCGGCGGGGTTTCCGGGGTTGCAGTCCGGGCCTGGGCACGCCACTCCTTTGGTGGGGAACCATGGGGCGCCGGGGCCAACCAGGGCGGGCGCCGCGCGGTCCCGGATGTTCAGGTGCCAACGGCGCCTCGATACGCCACCGGGGGGAACCTTCCCCCCGCCCGGGATGTCGAACGGTATGGACGAGCTGGATCCGCTCCGGGAGCAACAGTTGATCGAGCAAGCCCGGAGCGGGGACAGCCAGGCTATGGAGCAGTTGCTGTCCGCTCATCAGGACCGCGTGTACCGTACCGCCCTTTCCCTTGCCGGAGGAGATCAGGAAGCCGCCCTGGAAATCGCACAGAACGTCCTGATCAGCGCCTCACGCAGCTTGGGCCGGTTCCGGGGCGACGCCCGCCTCTCGACGTGGCTTTATCGCATGACGGCGAATTTCCGGCACAATTATGAGACGGCCCAAAGGCGGCGCCGGGAGCGCTTCGTGTCCCTGGATGCACCGGTCCCAGGCTCGGAGAATCATGACGGACGGGAACTGCACGAGCGGTTCCGGGCCTCCAACCCCGGCCCCCGCGAAGTGGCCGAAGCGCATGAGCTGGAGGACCGTGTGACGTCCGCCATGCAGCAGCTTCCCGCGGAGTTCCGCGAGGCGCTTCACCTTCGCTACGTGGAAGACCTGAGTTATGAGGAGATCGCCGCCATTCTGGAAGTACCCGCCGGGACGGTGAAGTCCCGCATCAGCCGCGGACGGGCGGAACTGCGTCAGCTCTTGGCTACACCGGCCGGGCAGCAGGAAGGACAGCTCACATGACGGATCACCCGCGCAAGCGCCTTGAGGAGCTGTTCGAGGGTTACGTGGAGGACCGGCTTTCGCCCCGGGAGCTGGAGGAGTTCGAGCGTCTGGCGCCCCTCGAGCCCGGACTCGCGGAGCGGGCACGGCAGGAGGCGGAG
>SLOM01000038.1 GCA_007132505.1 Candidatus Sumerlaeota bacterium | reverse complement strand
GAGCGGCTGCAGGCGTTCCTGTTTCACAGTCCACTCCTGATGATGGAACATGGCTTGGACGGACGCTATCAGCTCGTCAATCCGGCGGCCGCCTCGGTGTTTGGTTTGGCACCATCCGAAGTGGAGGGCAGGACGTTTGAAGAATTGCTTCCGCCGGAGGTGTCCAGCGTTTTCAAGGAGCGGATCGCCCGGGTCCGGGAAACGCTGCAGCCTCTTGTCGTTGGAGATGCCCTGCAGCTCGAAGCAGGAGAACGTCATTATCTCAGTACGCTGTATCCCTTGCTCGACGAGCAGGACCGGCTCCGGTCCATAGGCTCCATTGTTCAGGACATCACCGAGCGCAAGCAGGCGGAAGAAGCCCTGCAGGAGAGCGAAGCCTTTGTCAGGGCCGTGATGGATAGTCTTCCGGTGGGGGTCGCGGTGAATTCCGTCACCCCTGACGTGAGCTTCGTCTATATGAACGACAATTTCCCGCACATCTACCATACCACGCGGGAGGCTCTGACCAGCCCGGACACATTCTGGGACGCCGTCTACGAGGACCCCGAATTCCGGGCGGAAATCAAGGCACGGGTCGAAGCCGACTGCGCCACCGGCGACCCCGGCAAGATGCAATGGACAGACGTGCCGATTACCCGGGATGGCCGCCTCGTGGCCTACATCTCGGCGACCAACACGCCAGTCCCTGGCAAGAACCTGATGATCTCAACGGTGAGGGACGTCACGGATCGCAAGCTGGCCCAGCAGGCGCTCCTCGAATCCTACCGGAGTCTCGAAGAGAGGGTGAAGGCCCGCACCCGTGAGTTGGAGGTGGCACTTGGCGACATGCTGGCAGCCCGCCAGGAAGCCGAGAAGGCCAACCGGGCCAAGAGCGAATTCCTATCGCGCATGAGCCACGAACTCCGCACCCCCCTCAACGCCGTCCTCGGTTTCGCGCAGGTGCTGGACATGACCAGCACGGGCGAGAGCGAAAAGAAGAGCCTCGGGCACATCCTCGCCGCCGGACGCCACCTCCTGAACCTCATCAACGAGGTGCTGGACATCAGCCGCATCGAGTCAGGAAGGCTGGCAATAGAGACCGAGGTTGTGAAGTGGCGCAATACAGTCGCACAGTGCCTTGACCTGCTCCACCCGGAAATCAGCAAGCAGAAGCTGACCGTGAAGAGGGACATCCCCGATGGCGCTCCGCAGGCTGTGGAGGCCGACCCGAACCGCCTGCGCCAGGTCTTCCTGAATATTCTATCCAATGCGGTGAAGTATAACAAGGAGGGCGGGGAAATCCGGATCACCGCCGAGGAGACCACGCCCGGCAGGCTTCGGGTGATCGTCTCGGACACAGGCCGGGGCATCGAGCCGGAAGGGCTCGAGCGCATCTTCGAGCCCTTCGAGCGGCTGGGTGCTGATATGAGCGGCATTGAAGGGATCGGGCTCGGGCTGCCGCTGGCGAAGAAGCTCGTCACGGCCATGGGCGGGAGCATCTCCATCGAGAGCACCCCTGGTGAGGGGACCTCAGCCACCATCGAGCTTGCTCTAGCGGACAGCCCCCTTGTGGACGCTCATGGCGGCCGCACCTCCTCCAGCGGGATAGTCCGGATGCTGGAAACGGAGGGCAGTGCGGAGGTTCTGTATATCGAGGACAACCCATCGAACGTGGAGGTCGTGGAGCGGGTTCTCGCATCCGCCACCTCCTGCCGGTTCCGCCACGCAGCGACCGGTGAGGAGGGATTGCGGGCTGCTCTGGAGCACCCGCCGTCCCTGATCCTGCTCGATATGCACCTGCCCGGCATGAGCGGTGCCCGCGTTCTGGGCCAGTTGCGCAGCGATCCCAGCACGGCCACGATTCCGATTGTTGTTGTCACGGCGGATGCGGCCCTTGTTGCGGGGCGCGCCGCGGAAGAGCTGGGAGCTGATGCGGTGGTGACCAAGCCGATAGACGTGGGCCCCTTCCTAAAGACAATCCGCGCTCTGCTTGCGGAGCACGGCCATTCCGGCGGGTAGGCTGTCTATTCGGTTCCTCCTCCCGGGTGGAAGCGGTACAGCCGCGCGTTGGTGCGCTCGTCGGCGTGGATCAGTTCGAGGTAGTGCCGCCGGAATTCGGCCGCCGGGCCGGCGGGAAAGTCCTTCTCCGTGGCGATGTGGGTCACATCAAGCTCCTGTATGGACGCAGCGATCTCCCCGGGCGGAGTCCCCCATCCGGCGAGGACGTACCACACCTCGTCGTTCACACAGTGTATGTTCGGCACAAAGGGCATCTGCAGGCGGGTGATGCTGAAGGCGGTCACGCCCATGAGCAGCCTGTCCTGCGGGCCGAGCAAGCCGTTCACCTGCTCCAGGAAAGGCGCCGGCGGGTCGTGCTCCCGGTACCATGCAGCAACCTGCCCGGGCGTGAGGGGAGGGATGCTCGGCGCGCGCCCGAGGTTCCGGTGGCCGAGCTGGCGCTGCGTATTGACGTGGAAGAAGCCCTGGAGGAACAGGAGAATCAGCATGCCCGCCGCCGCCCAGAGCGCCATGTGCCGCCTCCTCGTCGTGGCGAGGAGGGTGAGCGCCCCGAGGCCCGAAATCGCCGCGATGGGCCATGCTGCGATGAAGAACCGCCAGAATGGCGCGTGCAGGAAAGCGATCACCACCGGCAGGCACGCCGCGACAGGATACCAGCGCGCCAGGTCCAGCCGCTCCCGCCCGTACCTCCCTGCCAGGATGAGGCACATCACCCCGAGTGGCACCCAGTAAAGCAGGCCGTTCACGTTGCTGACCCG
>SLOM01000006.1 GCA_007132505.1 Candidatus Sumerlaeota bacterium | reverse complement strand
TAGCTTGTTTCGAATCCATAAAGCTTCAGTGGTAGAAAGAGGAGGGCCAGAAAGCCACCGATCACCCACGGCCGCTCACCAACCCATGCTCCAATGCTGCGCAGGCCAGTCATCGCGAACCATAACCTCCATCAATCGCGAACCACATGAACAAAGCCCTCGAAGAACTCCGGCTTGGGAGGCAGGTCTTGAAACTCGTCGAATTCGTCTTCATGGAACCCCATGATAAACCATGTCACGCGATGCCGCCTGTCATAGCTTCTGGCTGTGTCCAGATAGAACTCCCTCAGCTCAACGCGGATGTGCTCATACTGGAGCCACTCTTCGTTCGACAGAATGAGGATTGCTTCGTTGGCCGGCATCATCCGCTCTTCCTTCATGACGGTGAGAAGGAAATCCCTGATCTCTGGATTCTCGTAGTCTGCCGCCAGCATCGGCAGCCAAACGGACGCCTGATAGCCTGTTGGAGCAGCAGCCATCCTGTCCCTTACGAACTGAAGTCTGTCCGTCTCGCCAGAGGGAACTGAAGGTGAACACCCGATTAGGAGGGCTAGCGCCAGAACAGTTGAGGGAGAGGCGAGAGAGAGGCGGGCTATTGAGGTGTGTGACATTCGATTAAGAGAGAGCTGTCGGTTGGCGAATCAGAACTGTCCTGCCGAAGCGGTTAAGGTGAGGAGGCGGCCCCTTGCGAGGCCGCCTCCCGGTTTCATTCATCGCGGTGTCCTGCGGGGTTTAGTCCGCGACAGGAGCGTCGTACTCAGTGACTACTATCCGGTGGATCCGGATGGTGTTGGACTGAGTGGCCTTCTGGATCATGTAGAGGAACTCGACATCGAGCTTCGCCCAGCCGTCCTGATTACCGCTGAGTTGCGGCATCATGACCGTGCTGTAGGCACGCGGCTGGCCGACGACCCGAGCCTGGTTCTCCTCACCGAACACGTCTTCGAGCGTGAGCGCGAAGTTTGCCGCGGCTTGATACGTCCTGGCCGCCTCGGCGCGGAGCCGGAGCTGCGGCTTGCCGAGGTTGTTCGGAGTCGTGGTGGAGACCCAGACGTCAACGATGTAGACCTTGCCCTCCTGAACCGGGAACAGCTCCTCAGCATCCAGATCGAACGTGCCACTATCCTGGAAGCCGAAGCCGAAGAAGTCCGGCATGATCCGGCCATCATCCTGATTGGCATCCTGCTGACTGACAATAGTCAGGACGTTGGCGGTCGTGGTCAGGTTGGCGGGCTGATCTGCGTTAATGCCCGGGGAGTTCACCCTGATGCGGCTGCCAACCACGTTGCTCGTCACGTCGAACTGATCCTGGTTCGGCGGAACAGGTGTGAAGTCGGCTTCATTGCCCCAAGGCGTCGGGACAGGACCACCGATGTTCTTGATCACGGTGCCTTCACCAAGATCCGCGCGATCGGCAACACCCAACTCCACTTCATGCACGCGGAAGTCATTACCACGCGCCTGATTCACGCTCAGCAACTCGATCGCGATCTGCGCTGGGCCGTCACCCTTCGGGATCAGGTGCAGGAAGAAGTCTTCCGGCTGTGTGGAGAAATGCGGAACAACCTTACCGGCCGGAACGTTTGTCACGTCCGATCCATCCAAGTATCCGCCGATTACCTCACCAGTCTGGAAAACGTTGCCAAGACGGACCCGGATTTGGTCAAGCCGGTTATCATCGAGGCGATTCATGCGTGCACGCAGCTGATAGAGCCTGTTCGCCTCCAACTGCGTCTCCATATCATCCGGCTTCAGGCTCCAGCCCGCAAAGCCCATTTGCGCGTTTGTGCCAGTCAGACGGACAGATGTCGTGCCGGCAGGTGCCTTGGTGGGAGAGCCCGCACTGCCCGAAACGAAGATCGGAGTGTTTGCCTGTGCCGTGTCGTTGATGAACGGCGTGGCGGCAAAGCCACCGATCTGTGCATTGCCCGCACCGATCGTGTCCGCATCATCAAACGTGCCGGATTCGGGGATCGTAACCAGCTGCCCCAGACCTTCGGGTTCCCAGCTTCCGAAATCATCCTGAGTGTAAACAGGTTCGAAGACGGGGTCGAAGGGCGGGGTGATGGGCGGGGTGATGGGCGGGGTGACGAGGTCAACAAGACGGTCACCTTCGGGGTCGGTTGCGGTGATGACCACGAAGTTCTGGTAGTCCATGTCGTCCGCTTCGTCCGTGCTGATGTACATCTGGACGACGCGTTCCTGGACGCCGGAGATCGTGAAGTCGTCGCCGGTCACCATGCCGATTCCGGGGAACGGACCGAGATCGCTCTCGTCGTCCCCACTGAGGTCGCGGTTGCGGAAGTCGAGCCGTCCGTCGCCGGAGCCATAACGGCTGGTGACGAGCGGAGCGGTTGCGAAGTCCGCCTGGCCGGGCCAGAGGCTTCCTGCTGTGGCAAAGGCCCGCTCACCGTTGATGAGCAGGGTGCCTTGGTCACGCAGGTTGGGTTCCGATGGGATTGGGTCTACGTTGGGGAACTCGTTAAACAGGAAACGCACGTCGTCCGGGTCCACTTCGACGCCTGTCGGACCGAGCTGGATGTAGTCCAGCAGGTCGAAGGCGGCGGTGTACCGGTACAGGTGCTGCGTTGTGGCCACGCCCGGGTCAAACGGGTCTGTGGCCGGTACGGGCGCCTGGAGCCTGTCCGTGATGATCACCGTGGGGAGATCAGCATCAAACTCCGGGGCGAACGCAAAGGCGCTGCTGCTGAGCAGGGTTGCAGCAGCGAGGAAACCAGCAGCGGTTGAGAACCGTGTACGCACTGTGTGGTTCCTTTCCTTTGAGGATAAGGAGCTTTCTACCCCGCGAAACGGTTCGGATCGGGGGGTGAGCGAAAAATCACGTGTTTGGCAAGGGCTCGTCTCTCTCCTGCTGGGGCTCTTGGAGTCGGAACTGGCCCCAGTCTCAGGCCGGGTGCGGTGCTCAGGTCAACAACAATTCGGCGCATCGCCGGATTTCTTGAGCGCTCCAACCCCGCCAGACTCAGCAAACGCCATCCTCTCCGGGCAAACCCGGGGGCTTTCCATGATGGAGGTCTTCCGGTGCGTTGGAGTCAGCGCCTGAGGCTGCGAAGCCACCGGTCCGTCTCTGGATCGAGCCGGCCACTGAGGCGAGCATAGGTTTCGAGGGGCTCACGCACTTCTTCCGCCGGGCGCCCCATGTCGTCCAGCGCCAGGGCCAGGTTCAGCCAGGCGGGGAGGAACTCCGGATCTTCGTCCAGCACGGCCCGGAACTCGGCAGCCGCACCGGCGGGCCTTCCGGCCTCCAGCATCGCAGCACCGAGGTTGTTGCGGGCCCGCAGGTGATCCGGGTCCAGCTCGAGGGCTTGGCGGAAGGCGCGTTCCGCGGCACCGAATTCGCGCGTCTGCACGAAGAAGTTTCCCTGCTCGAAGTGCACCATCGGGTTGTCCGGGGCCCTGCGCACGGCGGCCCGGTACTCCTCGGCCGCGCGGCGCGTCCTGCCGGAGCGATGGAGCGACTCACCCAGCGCGAGACGGGCCTCCAAGTCGTCAGGCTCACGGGCCAGATAGCGCCCCCATGCCCTTACCGCCTCGTCGTAGCGCCCGGCCTCCTGGGAGGCTCTGGCGCGGGCGGCCAGCTCTTCGGACGGCAGATCCGCCTCTTCGACCAGTTCGGGGAAGATGGCGGCCCTGGTCTCCTCCATGTCAATTTCGTCCAGATCCACTGCCCGCGGGGCTGCCACGGGATCGCCGACGGCCCCAAAGGCACGGCCAATCCCGGCGAAGGGGCCACCGGTCGGCCGTGGGGGGGCAACGGGGGCGGCATCAGGGTCGTCCGGCTCCAGTTCCTCGACAGGAATCTCCGCCAGCTCATCTTGGGGCGCTGGCAGCTCATCCTCGGGAACTTCGGGCTCCACTGGCGGCTCTTCCTCATCGGCCACCGCAACCTCTTCCGGCTCGGGGGGGTCAGCGGGTGTCTCCGGCTCCACTTCGGCCACTTCCACCGTTTCATCGGGGGTGGCAGGCCGAGGGGCAGCCTCCGCTGGCTCTTCGGCGGGGGGGGGAGCGGGCTCCGCGACACTGGCCGGCGGTTCGGGAGTCTGGACCGTGGCGGTTTCCTCCTCCAGCTCCATCCGGCGAAGCTCCAGAGTGACCAGGTCCAGCTCTGCCTGGGCCAGCGCGTAGTCCGGCGCCAACTCAAGGGCCCTCTCGTAGTATGGCCTTGCCTGCTCGGGGTTTCCGAGCAGGTAGTGCGTGTTGGCAATTTCGTAGTAGATGATGGGGCGCTCGGACAGTTCGGCGGCCCTGAGCAGCAGGTCACGGGCGAGCAGGTAGTCGCCCTGCTGCTTCATGCGCTGGGCGCGTGTCAGCATGTCGAAGGCTTCGCGCCGCTCCATTTCCGCCTGCCGGAGCGGGTCGTGAAGGCATCCGGCGGTTCCCGCCGCCAAGGCGATGGCCAGCGCTGCGGCAAGTAGGCCTCCCGGCGCCGCGGCCCGCATCAGTAGCGCTGCTCGGTAACGAGTTTTTCGTCAGAGAAGGTCATCAGGAGGCCGCGCGTGTCGTAGAGGATACCCTGATAGTCCCAGATGTCGCGGCGCACACCTTCCTCGAACTGTTGTGTCCATACACGGCGTGGGTTGCCGTAGCGGATGCGCGTGCGGTCCATGTCGCTCAGCTCGCCTTCATAGACAAGTTCGCGCTGGACGAACTGGGCCACGACGCTGCGGTCCCACCACGCCCACTCGTCCACGATCTCGTTGGTGGTGGAGCGCCAGCCCTCGCGGACGAAGTCCGGCTGGCCGTGGCGCTCAAGCACGTCCTCTTGTGACTCAGACAGCCGGCCTGAGATCGGCCGGTTCACCTGCCGGAAGGCGTCCTTACGGAACGTGTGCCGGAAGTCCTGGGCGGGGTACTTTGTCTGGCGTTTGAACGTCTCGATGGCCATCGGTTCCGGCACATCATAGCGCGGAACCCGGTTCAGGCTTCCGCAGCCCGCGAACAGGAGAGCCGCGGCCACAATTCCCAAGAGTGCAAACTTCACGGAGACGATCCTCCACACGTAACGGAGAGGGGACGCTGCGTCCCCTTGTGGTCGAGGAAAAGCCAGCCACGCCGGGCCGTCAAGGTGGAAGCCTGTTCCTCACCGGTTTATCGGACATCCCGGGGTGCCCGGCGGTTTGACCCGCCGAGCCTATGGAGCATGGGCGCTCCGCAAGGTTCACACGTCCAAGAGCAGGCGCTCCGGGGCTTCGAGGCCTTCCTTGATGCGAATCAGGAAGCTCACGGCCTCCTTGCCGTCAATGATCCGGTGGTCGTAGCTCAGCGCCAGATACATCATCGGGCGGATCACCACCTCCCCGCCCACTGCCACCGGGCGCTCCTTGATGTTGTGCATCCCCAGGATCGCGCTCTGGGGCGGGTTAAGGATCGGCGTGGAGAGCATCGAGCCGTACACGCCGCCGTTGCTGATGGTGAAGGTACCGCCGGTCAGCTCATCCACCGTGAGCCCGCCCTCGCGTGCCTTTTCCGCGTAGCGGCGGATGGCCTTCTCGATTTCGGCGAAGCTCATGGCCTCGGCGTTCCGGATCACGGGCACGACGAGCCCGCGGTCCGTCCCTACCGCCACGCCGATGTCGCAATAATGATGATAAACGATCTCGCCGCCCTCGATGAAGGCGTTGACCCGCGGGAAGATCTCCAGAGCCGCCACCGCCGCCTTCACAAAAAAGGACATGATGCCGAGCCCGACGCCGTGTTTCTTCTCGAAATCCTCTTTGTAGCGCCGCCGCATGGCCATCAGGGCGGACATGTCCGCCTCGTTGAAGGTGGTGAGCATCGCCGCGTTGTGCTGCGCCTCGACCAGGCGCTGTGCCACGCGCTTGCGAAGGGTCGAGAGCCGCTCGCGGCTTGTTTCCCGCGAGCCCGCTTGCCGGGGCGGCGGCGCTTCTGCCGCTGCGGGCGGTGGAGGGGCGGTTGCCTTGGGGGCCGGCTTGCCATCACCGCCGGCCTGCTGGCGCGTCTGCTCAAGGTACGCCAGAACATCCTCCTTGGTAATGCGGCCGCCCGCACCGCGTCCTTCCACCTTGGCCAAGTCCACGCCGTGCTCGGCAGCCACCTTGCGCGCCACGGAGGAGACCCGCACGTCCCCATTTCCCGAAGGCTCAGAGGCCGGAGCGGGTTCGCTTTGGGGCACGGCTTCTTCCTCTTCCCGGGATGGGGGGGGGTGCTCCTCTGCGCCTGCGGGCCGGTCGCCGGGCTCGATGCGCCCGATCACTTCGCCCACCGCCAGCGTATCACCCTCAGCGGCATTGGTCCGCAGGATGCCCGCCTCTGGGGCGGTCACCTCCTGATTAATCTTGTCCGTCTCCAGTTCGGCAATCGGCTCGTCCCTCTCCACAAAGTCGCCGTCCTTCTTGAACCATTGGGCGACAATGACTTCGGTCACGGACTCGCCGGCGGATGGGATTCTTATCTCTGCGGACATGGTTCCTCGCTGTTCCTGGCGGATTATCGTCTATACGGCCTATTCTATCCGGTCGCCATGGCCCCCGCTTCGACGGGTGCAGGGAGTGCCTTCTCGAGCATATCCCGGAGTTCACGCTCGTGGAGCCTTGTGGAGCCGACGGCGGGCGCGGCGGAGGGTGCCCGGCCGACGTAGCGCAGCCGGATGTTCATCTTCTCCTCCAGCGCGTCGCTGATATACGTCCACGCGCCCATGTTCTTCGGTTCCTCCTGGCACCAGATCATCTCGCAATCGTCCGGATAGCGGCTCAGCACGCTTTCGATATATTCCGTGTAGAGGGGGTAGAGCTCCTCCAGGCGAAGGATGGCCGTGTCACCGAAATTGCCGAGTTTCTCGCGCCGGGCATCCAGATCGTAGTACACCTTGCCGGAGCACAGGATGATGCGCCGCACCGCGGATGGGTCCTCGATTTTCGGGTCGTCCAGCACGTCCTGGAAACCACCCTCGGAAAGATCGGCGAGGCTGGAGACCACCTTGGGGTGGCGCAGCAGGCTCTTCGGCGACATGATCACGAGCGGCTTGCGGAAGTTCCGTTTCATCTGCCGTCGCATGATGTGGAAGAATTGCGCCGGAGTGGTCGGATTGGCCACCTGCATGTTGTCCTGGGCGCAGAGCTGCAGGAAGCGCTCGAGCCGCGCGGAGCTGTGCTCGGGGCCCTGTCCCTCGTAGCCATGGGGCAGCAGGAGGACGAGGCCGCTGGAGCGGTCCCACTTCGTTTCCGCACATGATATGAACTGGTCTATCACCACCTGGGCGCCGTTTGCGAAATCGCCGAACTGTGCCTCCCAGATGATGAGCATGTTCGGGTCGCCGAGCGAATAGCCGTACTCGAAGCCAACGACGGAAACCTCCGACAGCGGGCTGTCGTATATACAGAACCGCGCCTGGCCTTCCTTGAGATGGTTGAGCGGGATATGGACGTTTTCGGTGCGGATGTCGGTCAGCGCGGCGTGGCGGTGGCTGAAGGTGCCGCGCCGGCTGTCCTGTCCGGTAAGGCGCACCGGCGTGCCTTCCCAGAGGAGCGACCCGTAAGCCAGCGTTTCCGCAGTCCCCCAGTCCATGCCGCTGTCCTTCAGGACGGAATCGCGGCGGGCCTTGAGCAGGCGTTTCAGCTTGGGATGCGGCTCGAAATCATCGGGCAAGCGGGCCATGTTGCGGGCAATTTCCCGCAGGGTCTCTGCCGGGAAGGCGGTCTCCGCCGGATCGAAGGTATATTTGCGGTTGAACCCGCCCCAGACCTCGCGGAAGGCCTCCTGATTAAAGCGTACCGGCGTTTCACGCCCGTGTTCCTGGGCTTTTTCGAGGACGCTTTCAACCTCCTGCTGCATTTCCCGGATGGCCTCGCTGCTGACGACTGCCTCTTTCCTAAGCTGATCCGCGTAAAGCGTACAGACGCTTTTCATCCGGCGGATCACTTCGTACATTTTCGGCTGGGTGAAGGCCGGCTCGTCGCCCTCGTTGTGGCCGTGCTTGCGGTAACACCAAAGGTCAATCACCACATCCTTGTTGAAGCGTTGGCGATAGTCCACGGCCAGCTTCATGATCCGGGCGCAACTGTCGGGGTCGTCGCCGTTTACGTGGAAGATGGGCGCCTGGACCATCTTGGCCACGTCGGTGCAATACACCGAGGACCGCGCCGCTTTCGGGTCTGTGGTGAAGCCGATCTGGTTGTTCACCACGATGTGGATGGTGCCTCCGGTGGAGTAGCCGGGGAGTTTGACCATCTGGAAGGTTTCCGCCACGATGCCCTGGCCGGAGAAGGCGGCGTCGCCGTGGAGGAGAATGGGGACGGAGCGGTTGCGGCCGGAGTCGGCGATGATGCGCTGGCGGGCCCGGCAGCGCCCCTGCACGACGGGGCCGACGGCCTCGAGGTGGCTTGGATTCGCCGTCAGCGTCACGTGCAGGTCGCGGCCGTTCGGCAGCGTGACGCGGGAGGAGTAGCCCTTGTGATACTTGACGTCCCCGCCGCCGTCGCTGGAGTCCTCGTAGTTGTCCTCGAACTCAGCGAAGATATAATCGTAGGCCTTCTGCATGATGTTGGCCAGCACGTTCAGCCGGCCGCGGTGTGCCATGCCGAGGACGGAATATTCCACGTCGTGCTCGGTGAGGGCCTCCATCGTGGTCCAGAGCATCGGGATGAGCGTCTCCGATCCCTCAAGGGAGAAGCGCTTCTGCCCGCGGTAGCGCGTGTGCAGGAAATGCTCGAAGATTTCGGCCTCGTGGAGCTTGCGCAATATCTCCCGCCGCTCGTCCTCCTCCACGGTGTAACGCATCGTCTCGTCTTCGAGGCGGGACTGAATCCAGCGGCGCTCCTCCGTGGTCTGGATGTGCATATACTCGGCGCCGAGGGTGCCGCAGTAGATGCCCTCCAGGTGCTCGATCACGCGCTGTAGCGCCACGGGCCGCGGAAGCCCGGGCACAGTAGTCACGAACTCGCGGCCGAGGTCCTCTTCAGTGAGGTCGAACGATTCGAGCCGGAGCATCTCCGGCCGGAGGCGCTCGCGCCCGAGCGGGTCCAGCTTCGCCACAAGGTGCCCAATGTCCCGGTAGTGATAGACGAGCGAGGTGACCTTGATCTGCTTTTGAATGTATTCCAGGTCGAGGGGCGGAGTCTCGGCGACCGGCCCGGCGGCTGGAACGGGGGCGGGGGCTGCCGCGCGGGGCGGTTCCGGTGGTGAGCCCTCAAGCCCGAGTTCGAAGCCCTGAAAGAAATGCTGCCACTGGGGCTCCACGGACCGGGGGTCGGTTTTCCATGCTTCGTAAAGTGAGTCGAGATATTCGGGAGACCAGCTATTGACAGCCGGACGCTGTGAAACGAGTTCGTCCACGGTGACAGAAACCTTTCGTTGGTGCTCCACGCTGGCGCGCCCGGCGTACGGGCTGTGGGGTTGCGCGGCCACCATCCAATCGAAACCAACTACACCCGTTCCCGGGTGCAACGCAAACCCTTCCGTGCCAAGTGGCGGGAAGCCGAGGGGGTCGCTCGCTGCCCGCCGCAAACTGCCGCTCCAATTGAAGGAAGCATCTCTCCGGCCAATTTGAACCGGAGCCGGAGGCGCAGCCGGCAGGGGGAACCACCGCCCGTCAGGCTGCCGCTCAGGGCAGGTAGGGCATCGGATTCACGGCGTCGCCGTCGCGTCTGATCTGGAAATGAAGGAAGGGCTCACTGCCTCGTCCGGTGTCCCCGGAGCGGGCAATCACCTGGCCGCGGCGGACCTGCTGGCCCTCCCGGACGAGCAGCCGGGAGTTGTGCGCGTAGCAGGTGGCCAGGTTGCCGTCGTGGGAGACAATGACCATGCGGCCGTAAGCGGGAATGCTGTCGCCCGCATAGACCACTTTGCCGTCCCTCGCCGCGCGGACCTCGCTGCCGGTGGGGGCCGCGATGTCAATGCCGGCGTACTTCTCGTCGGGGCGGTTTAGGAACTGGCGGACCACGCGGCCCTCCACGGGCCAGATGAAGCCCCGGGAGCTGGGCCGCAGGGTGCCGTCACCGGCCGCCTGGGTGCGGCTTTTGGAGGAGGACTGCTCCACGCCGCCGCCCGGTATTTCGACCAGCCGCTCCGCCGAGTCGTTGCCGGAGGAGGAGGCGGGACCACGAAGGCGGAGGCGCTGGCCCACCTGCAGGGGCCGGGCGGGATCGAGCCCGTTCAACCGTGCGAGTTCGTTCACCTCCATGCCGTGGCGGTTTGCGATGCGCCAGAGGCTGTCGCCACGCTGGACGACATGGACGGTCGGGGAGGACGAGGGGGAGACGGTGGGTCTGGGGGCGGGTGAGGTGCCGTGGGAGGTGGGTGCGTGGGGCCGGGGTGCGTTCGTCGGGATGTTGGTCCGCACCGGCTGGCGGACGGTGGAGGGCTGAATGCTGGGCCGCGCGGGCGTGCGGGTGACCCTGGAGGAGGCCGCCGCCGGCGGACGGGCCACCCAGATGCGCGAGCCCGCCACGAGGTTCGAGTTCATGCGCAGGCGGTTATCCCGGGCCAGTTCTGCCGCGCTCATGCCATGGCGCCGGGCCACTTCGGAGAGCGTGTCACCCTGCCGGACTGTGTAGTAGTGACCACCGCGCTGCTGGGCTTGGGCTTCCCCCACCGCCGCGAGCCAAAGCCCAAGCACGAGCGCCACCATCGCGCCCCATCGGCACCAGAGGGAGATCATCGCAGACACGGTTCGGGGCATAACGCCTCTCACTTCAAGCGGCACACGCCACTGATTACTGTGCCCGGGAAAACCCCATGGGCCCCAACACCGTCAAGCCTTTCCCCCGCCGGATGCGAATCCGGAGGCGGTGGTCTGCCCTCTCCACGTGCGGCCGTACCGGCCTCGGGCGGGGGAGGATGCCGCTATTCGGCGTTCTTCGGGATGCTCTCGAAGGCCGGCAGCGGGATGACAGGACGTCCTGCCGGTGTGTCGCGTGTGCATCCCGCCATTTCGAGGGGGTCTGACACGTCGGCGGATGACCGGTGAGGCCGTGACCGCGCTCCCTCTTCGTTGCGTCGTAGCGCCGTTGCGTGCTCCTCCTTCTCATGGAACTCACG
>SLOM01000232.1 GCA_007132505.1 Candidatus Sumerlaeota bacterium | reverse complement strand
GGACGCCGAAGGCGTGAGCGCCCGCTACGAGGACGGGGTCCTCATCATCGAACTGCCCAAAGTGGACCAACCACCCGCCGACCCCCGGAAAGTGGAGGTGATCTGAGCGGGGGCTGGGCGGGCAGCTAGCTATGCCCCCAAGAATCTGACAAGTCGCTCGCTCAGCACTTGCTCGTCCCGCACCCAGCACTCCCAGCAGACGAGCACACCCCATCCTTCGGCGCGGAGGCGACGGATATTGCGGCGGTCGCGGGTCACGTTGCGAGCGAGTTTTTCGTCCCAGTAACCACGGTTGGATTTCGGCTGGCGCACGATGGGGCAGCGGGACGAGGAGTGTTGATGCCAGAAGCATCCATGTACAAAAATGACCTTTCTGCGTGATGGGAAAACCAGGTCCGGCTTCCCGGGCAGGTCCTTGCGGTGCAGGCGGTAGCGGTAGCCGAGCGAGTGGAGCAGGCGGCGAACCACCATTTCCGGCCGCATATCCCGGCTTCGGATGCGGCTCATGTTCCAACTCCGGTGTTGCGGTGTGATCCTATCCACCATCCGGTTGTCCCGCCGCCTTGTTTCTGCGTGCCCTCTTCGCTTCGTATTCGCGGGCCACTTTGGTGGGGTCTTCCGGAAGCTCCACCCATTTGGTCAGTCTATACTGACTGACTGAACGTTTTCCCCGCTTCACCCGTTGGCTCTCTATTTCGAGACCAAGATACCGCAATTCTCGAGTGCGCTTTGGCCAGTCGCTCTGGAAACCGTGGAAGCCAGCAACGAACTGGATCAGGTCCGAGTCCACCCACTCTCCATGACGCAGCCGCAGCAGCATGGCGATGCGGCGATGCACAGAACGGTGCCGCAGAACTTCTCGCATGTCTTCGGGGTCGAACGAGGCGAAGTAGTTCTTCTTCCCGAGATTGCACTCCGCACAGAGAGCCCAGAGGTTCTCGTCCACGGTCTCCCCTCCCCACTCGCGCGGGATCTTGTGGTCTATGTGCAGCTTGATGCCGTCCTCCTCGATCGTCTTGCCGCACATCTGGCAGCGGCCCTTGTCCCGGTGAAGGATACGCGCACGTTGCGTCTGCCCCACGTCTGGGGAGTCCGGTGGAGTGGCTGCCTTTTCGCCCGTCAGCACGTACACCGTGTCCCGGCCCCGCCTGCGGCGTTCGATCTCGTAGTGAGGGTACAGTTCGCGGACCCGCCTGTTCATTTCCTGCTGAAATTCGCCGGGAGAGACGATTTCCCCGATCTCCCGGATCGTCAGGCCATCCGGATGGGCCCTTAGGGCCTCGACGATGCGCCGCTGGATTCTGGAGAGTCTTCTTTCCTGGTCTGCCATGAGGTCTTGCTCTTTTCCCTTGCCCTGTTGGCGGAACGGGTAGCATTGCTTCCCATTATGCCATCGGCGGGGGTGCCCAAATGGAGCGTCACACTAAGCTTATGATCCGGCTGTCGGCGAGTGAAAAGACCTTCCTGGAGGAAATCGCCGCAGAGCAGGGATTGAAGTTGGCGACCTGGGCCAGGAGAAAGCTGCTCCGTGATGGAAGGGAAGAGGCCGCCTCTGAGGATTCCCCCCTCTATGGTGCGAACGGAAACGGCAATGCCAAGCCATCACTGCTGAGCCTGTTCTGCGGCCCGGGTGGCTTGGATGAAGGCTTCCGTCAGGCGGGGTTCCACACCTCCCTTGCAACCGACATTGACAAGGATTGCGTTGCAACCTTCCGGCACAACCATCCGGACACGAGAGTTTTTTCGGCGGAGATCAGCACCCTGACACCACGGAAGCTCGACCGCATATATGGCGGGGAATTCGCCCCATTTGGCGTCATCGGTGGCCCACCCTGCCAGAGCTTCAGCGTCTCGAATGTTCACCAGAAGGATGATGATCCCCGACACAATCTGCCTCTAGCGTATGCGAGGCTTCTGAAGGCACTGAACCGGCGGCGGCCGATCGCGTTCTTCCTGTTTGAGAACGTGCCGGGCCTGCTCGGTCCGCGCCACCGGGACCGCTACCTCAGGTTCAAGGAAGAATTCCAGCTTGCGGGGTTCAAGGTGTACGAGGCCGCGCTCGATGCGAAGGACTACGGCGTGCCTCAGGAGCGGCCACGGATCTTCATCGTCGGCATCAATGCCAATGCCTTTCCCGGCGCGGAATGGTTGCCACCACGGCCCACCGGAGAGCTGCGCACAGTTCGGGACACAATCGCGGGACTTCCCGAGCCCGTACACAACGCCCGGGGGCTCGACCCAGAGACCTTCCCAGTCCACCCGAACCACTGGTGCCTCGTGCCCAAGTCACGCAAGTTTGGGAATGCCAACCTCAAGGAAGGTCAAATGTTCGGCCGCAGTTTTCGCACCCTGCGATGGGATGCCCCAAGCTGGACTGTCGCCTACGGCCACCGCGAGGTGCACGTCCATCCTTGCGGCCATCGGCGTTTGAGCATCTACGAAGCAATGCTGCTCCAGACTTTCCCCCGTGAGTACGAACTCCTCGGCAACATGACAGCACAGGTGCGCCTCGTGAGCGACGCAGTGCCGCCACGCCTTGGGTATTTCGTCGCACAGTCCATCCGAATGGCGCTGGGCTTGGAGACGGAGGCCCCCGGTGCCAAGCACCAACGCTTCCGTCAGACGCATGTGCGGGAGCCAGCAGACATGTTTGCCTGATCACCTTCTCTCTTCCCGCTGGCCCACCAGGCTCCGCGCTTGGGGGGCTGATTCCTGGCCGTGGTGGGCGTTTCCTGCTTGGAGTTGGCCGGGGATTCGCTCCACGATTTGTGGGCGAGCGAGAACGCCACCGGTCCGCCGT
>SLOM01000247.1 GCA_007132505.1 Candidatus Sumerlaeota bacterium | reverse complement strand
TTCCGTACCGTGCGCTTACCTCGCACAACGTCCGCAACCTGCTGACGTGCGGGAAGACGATGGCGCAGACTCATGTGACGAACTCCGCCTACAGGCTGCACCCGATTGAGTGGGCCAGCGGAACCGCTGCCGGCGCAGCGGCCATGATGATGCATCGCGACAACAAGACAAACTATGACCTGCTGCCGATCCCGGAACTGCGCGAGTTGCAGGCCCTCGTCGCGGAAACCTCCCCGATCCACTGGGAGTACCGCGGCGAACCCGTCATTCCGCCGCAGGACGGCGACCTCGTGGTGAACGGCTTCGAGGGGCTCCCCGTAGAGGCGCCCTTCGAGGTGGAAGTCTATCACCCCACGGCGGTACGGGCGGAAATCCTGGTGAACGGGGAGATGATCGGCGAGACCACTCACCGCGCGAACGGCCGGCTCCGGCTCGAAGCACCGGGCATCAGCACGGAGACGGACCCCTCCATCGTGCAGGCACGCTGCTACGACGCGGAAGGGCAGCTGATCGCCACGCTCGAGGCAACAGTCCCCCTGACGGACGCACCCTGCGAACACCACCCGGGGGTGACCGACAACGACGAGGGCGAACCTTGGTTCACCACGACGGGCGAGTGGATCGTGGCAGACGCCCAGCCCGACCGCTGGTGCGAGGGGACGTATCACTACACCGACGGCACGACCGGCGAACGCACGGCCACGTGGCGGCTCAAGACGACGGTGTCCGGCATATACGAGGTCGCGATCTGGTACCCGGCGGCTTTCAACCGGGCCACGGACGCCCCTTTCGAGGTTCACCACGCGGCGGGAGTGTCGCATCACGCGATCAACCAGCGGGAGAACGGTGGCCGGTGGGTCCGCCTGGGTGATTATCACTTCACCGGCAGCACGGACGATCGCGTTGTGCTGCGGAACACGCATTCAAACAGCCAGGACCTTGTGATCGCGGATGCGGTGCGGGTGCGGCTGGTGCAGCCGCATGAGGAAAGCGACGGCTGGGCGATTCACTGAGCATGGGGAGAATTTGGGAGCCTGGGGGTGGTTGGCTCGTCGTTTGGCGTTGACCATGGCGGTCCAAATGGCCTCGCATCAGGCCCATCATTGAGGCGCGGCTGGCGACAGACGCGGCATACACCCCCGGAGAAGAGAGGAGAGGGCTCATGAGGCGAGGCTGGAGTCTCCTGCGGTCGGCAGTGCTGACCGGCGGGCTGCTACTAGGTGGAATGGCGTCCCAGGCGGGCGCCGGGTTGCTCGACGATGCAGTGTGGTTCGAGCGCGAGATCGGCGAGGGCATCGTCTGGCGCTACGCCCAGTTCGACGACCTTTTTGACTCAAGGCAGAGCATCTCTTACGCGCTGGTGGACCTTACAAACCCGGCCGTGGAGCTGCACCTTAACTATCGTGACGCGTGGGTGGGCCCAAGCCCGGGGCTCGACAGCCCGAATTTCCCGCGCGAACTGACGAGTGCCTTCGCGGCGGAGATTCCCGGCGCAAAAGTGGCCATTAACGGTTCATACTTCAACACGGCCAGTTACGACCCGAACAATCCGGATCAGCCATGGGGTGGCGGGGTGACCTACCTGAAGGTGGATGGGGAGGTGATCCATAACCTCGGTGGCGGTGCGGGGCTTGTGTTCAACAACCGTGAAGAAGTGAGGATCCTGCAGCAGGATGGCAACTGGCCTGGACCGCTTCCCGCCTGGGACAATGCCATCACGAACCACCCGATGCTGCTGGTGAACGGAATCATCCAGATCGAGGGTGACGAGATCCGCCACCCCCGGACAGTGGTTGGTATAGACGACTGGAACAACCCGGAAACGCTGGTTTTCCTGGTGGTGGACGGGCGGACCGAGGAAGCGGCCGGCATGACCTTCCATGAGCTTTCTCTGGTGTTGCTGGAGCTCGGCGCGTCTTGGGCCTTTAACTTGGACGGCGGCGGGTCGAGCACCCTTTGGGCTGCCGGCGAGCCGTTCAATGGCGTGGTCAACTTCCCCTCGGACAACGGTTCTTACGACCACCTTGGACAGCGGCGCGCCGCCAACGCCATCGTCGTCACCTCCGGTGAGCCCACCCCGGCGGAGTGGGACGGCCGGCTGACGAGTCTTGATTATCCGAGCCTCACACGCGTGGGTGAAACGCTCACCGTGACGGCCACCTACGAGAACATCGGCACGGAGACCTGGACAGTGGACGACGTGAGCGTCGTCCCGAGCAGGCCCTTCGGGCGCACGAGCGACTTCATCCCGGCCGGGGAGGAAGACAGCTTCGTGACGATGGACCCGGAGACCGTGCCGCCTGGCTCAAGCGTGACCTTCACGCTCGAGCTGGTGCCGCCTGAAGTCGAAACGAGCACGCTGATGACGGAGAATTTCGCGCTCTGGCACGAAACGGAGGGGTACTTCGGGCCGAGAGACAACAATCTGCGCGTGCGGACGACAGTGCGCCCCGAGCTGACAGACGCGCCACCAATCCTCGTCGTGCAGGGCACCGGCGTCGGCCCCAACAACCAGTGGTACGAGGAGGATGGCGGCTGGTGGTGGACGAACTCCAGCATCTCCTTCCCGGTGGACGGGGTGGCGGACGAAGGAACCCAGCGGATCTCGTGGGCCTCGGCGACGGGGCGCTGGGCGCGGTTCCGCCCGATCCTGGACGTGCCGGGCTTCTATCGCGTGGAGGTGGCCTTCCCCTCCACCACCAACAGCATCGAGGCGGTGGAGTATACCGTGAGTCATCTCGACGGAGAGGACACGACGGTGCTCAACCAGCACCCGAACGGCGGACTTACCAACCAGTGGGTTGAGCTGGGTGAGTTCCCGTTCGGCGA
>SLOM01000111.1 GCA_007132505.1 Candidatus Sumerlaeota bacterium | reverse complement strand
TCGGGTGAGCGGGTGCCCTCCGTCGAATCCGATGGCAGCGGCGTGTACTTCTCAGCGGACGGCAGGCGCGCCCTCGCCACCGATTCGGTGCTCCTCGTGGACGAGCCGAGCACTCCCCGCCGACCCGAGGAATACCAGACAATTACCACGCTGTGGGACATCGAAACCGGCGAGAAAATCCGCACCCTGGAGGACCGAAGGCCACGCGCCGGGGGACTGGCACTTGTCCACAAGTCCATGGAGGTCTTCTCCCCGGACGGAAGGGTGTTCCAACTGGTTGATGGCGACGACACTCTCGAGTTACGGGTCTCGGAAACGGGAGATCTGCTGCACACCTTTTCCATCCGCGGGACGTACATGGACGCAGTGCACTTCACGCCGGACGGCAGGGGCCTCCTGCTCGCCGGCACGCGCGAGGGGATCGTGCTCTGGGACGTGGAGACGGGCGAAAAAATACGCCGCTTCCGCGACGGTCAACCCCCAATAATAGAGGACGGAGAGGAGAAACACCATTCCACGACTGCCGCCTTCTCGCCGGACGGGTCACTCCTCGCCGCAAGCGCCCCCGGCCGCATGGCCTGGGTCTGGGACGTGGAAACCGGCCAGGTGCTCCACGAGTTCTCCCTCGCCCCGGACATGCAGGAGCGATTCCGCTATGTCTTGTGGGGAAATTGATTTTGATGCTCAAGAAATCGAGCGGCGCCTTTGTGGAAAGGTTGGATAATGGGTAGCCCCGCAAAGCCTCGTACTATTCGCTCGTGGTTGGGCGGTCGGGGCATCTGGGTGCTGTTAGGTGTGGGGCTTGCGGCGGTGTTGCTGGCTCTGGCACTCGTGGTTTATGCCGGGATGCGTTGGATATTCTGGGTTGATTCTTCATCCTGGAATGACCTTTTCAGCAGGCTTCACGATCATCCGGGAATGTCCCTGGGAGTCTCCCCCTGCGGTCAGTACGCAATGACTCACCAAGTCGGCGGCATCCGCCTGTGGGACCTTGGGACGGGCGAGAGAGTGGAGTGGATCCGCGAGGCCACCGGAACTCCCAGAATGGCGAATAGTCCCGGCGGCGGACTACTGCTCGCGGCCGCCAGCGGAGGGAGCGTCCTTCTCTGGGAGATTCCTTCCGCGCGCGAGCCACACACCTTTCCAACCAACACCCCGAGCATCCTCGGCTTCCATTTTTCGCCGGACGGAACGCGCCTCCTCGTCGGCAGCGATGCTCAAGGGGCACGCATCTGGGATACGGCCAGCGGGGAGATGCTGCACCAGCTCGGCCACGGCAGGGCTGGCGCCAGGGGGTTTTCGCCGGACGGGGCGCGCGTGCTGACCTACTCCGAGGCGTTTGCCCACCTTTGGGACGCGGAGACCGGCGAGTTTATCCGGGAATTCGGCCCCCCGCTCCTCTCCGGCACCTTCTCCGCGGATGGATCACTCGTCTTCGGCGGGGAGACCGGCGGCGCATCGCTGTGGGGCACGGAAACGGGGGAAAGACTGCACCATTTCGGAGATTTCGACGATACGGTCGTGTTTTCGCCGTGTGGAACTCGCGTCCTTGTACAGGATCACCGGTACGGCCGGCGGCTTACGGAAGCCGAAGGGAATGAATCTGTCAGCGGACAGTCCACGGTGCCGATGGTAGGGGACCCGGTGATCTACGCTAGCGAGAACGTCATTACCCTCTACAACGCGGAAACAGGGGAAGGCATCCGCACCTTCGGAGGGAGCACCGGACAATTCGGCTCTCGATTTCCTGTGGGCGGCCGCGAGTTGTTTTGTCCCATCGGCAGCACCTTCATCAATCGCCATTGGGACAGAGGAATAGAGCTGCGCTCGATGGAAACGGGAGAGGTGGTCCGCACCATCCGCGTTCTGGACCGCTCCAGCTTGGAGAGGATCGTCTATACGCCGGACGGCAGCGGCCTTCTCACCCTTGCCCGCAATGGCGTGGCGGCACTCTACTCCACGGATACAGGCGCCCCGGTGCACCGGTTCAACCCTCCCGGGGAAAGGCCGGATGGCCGCACAAGCCATTATGGGTTTGCCGAGGCCGCCCTCTCGCCCGACGGCTCATTCCTCCTAACCGGCGGCCTGAGCACCGAGGTATGGCTGTGGGACACACGGACGGGGGAGCTTCTCCACACGTTCGACCTTTTGCTGAGCTGGTCCGATACGCTCCGTGTCGTCCGCAGGAGGATGGGCCACCGACCGGCCCTCTTGACCCTCCCCGTCCGGGCTTCCACCATGATCCGGGTTGCTGGAACCGATGTCACCCTGCCGCAAGGAAGCCGCCGACGATGACCCTCGAAGAGGCCCGCGAACGCGCCGCCACCCTCCGCAGCGAGATAGAACGTCACAACGACCTCTACTACCGCGCCGCCGCGCCGGAAATCTCCGACCGCGAGTACGACGCGCTCGTGGAGGAACTCGCCGCCATCGAGCGCGAATTCCCGGAGCTCGCCTCCCCCGACTCCCCCACGCAGCAAGTCGGCAGCGACCTCACCGAGGACTTCCCCACCGTCGAATACCGCGTGCCCATGCTCTCCATTGAAAACAGTTACAACGAGGACGAGGTGCGCGAGTTCGACCGCCGCGTGCGCGAGGGGCTCAAGCTCCCCGAAGGCGAGGCAGTGGACTATACGGTCGAACTCAAGGTGGACGGCGTCGCAGTTTCGATACTCTACGAGAACGGCAGGCTCGTCCGCGGCGTCACCCGCGGCGATGGGCGCCAGGGCGACGACATCACACCGAATATAAAAACCATCCCCGCCATACCGAACAAGCTCAAGCAGGACATCTCCGGCGAACTCGAGGTCCGCGGCGAAATATACCTCGAACGCAAGGCCTTCGAGAAAATCAACGCACAGCGCCAGCGCGAAATAGAGGAAATCGAACAGCTCAACGAGGAACTCAAGCGCGCAGGCAAGCGCCTCCGCAAGCTGCCCATACTCTACGCCAACGCACGCAACCTCACCGCTGGAACACTCAAGCAGAAGAACCGCCGGATCGTGCGCGAGCGCCCACTCAGCATTTTCGTCCACGGCGCCGGCTATACAAACGTGGAGAGCCTGCCGGACCGGCACTCGGAACTATTGAAATTCTTCGAGAAGCTCGGCCTTCGCACCAACCCTCACACCCGCAAGGTGCGCGGCCTGGATGGCATCCGCGAGGCAATACAGGAATGGGAAGTGAAACGGACGGAACTCACCTACGACACCGACGGGCTGGTGATCAAGGTGGACCGGCGGGACTGGCAGGAGCGCCTCGGCGCCACCTCCAAGAACCCGCGCTGGGCGATTGCCTACAAGTTCTCCGCCGAGGAGGGCGAGTCCGTTCTGGAGAGCGTTGACTGGCAGGTGGGCCGCACAGGTGCCGTGACGCCGGTGGCGAACCTGCGCCCGGTGCAGCTCGCCGGCACAACGGTCCGGCGCGCCACCCTGCACAACGTGGATGAGCTGGAGCGCCTGTCCATACGTGTCGGCGACCGGGTGATCGTGCAGAAGGGCGGCGAGATCATCCCGAAGGTCGTCCGCGTGCTGGAAGACCAGCGCACCGGAAAGGAGGAGGAAATCCCCATCCCGGAAACATGCCCCTCCTGCGGCACGGATCTCGTCCGCCCCGAGGAGGAGGTGGCGCTCCGGTGCATCAACTCCGCCTGTCCGGCACAGGTGCGCGAGCGCATCCGCCACTACGCCTCCCGCAACGCCATGGACATAGATGGGCTTGGCGAAAAGATAGTTGATCAGCTCGTGGATGCGGAACTGGTCACCGCCATTCCCGATCTATACACGCTCACCGCGGAGCAGCTCGCCACACTTGAAGGCTTCAAGGAGAAGAAGATCGAAAACCTCCTTGCCGCCCTGGACGCCAGCCGGGGCCAGACCCTCGCGCGGTTCCTTTTCGCCATTGGCATCCGCTACGTCGGTGCCACAACGGCGAACGACCTGGCCCGGCACTTCGGAACCTTCGATGCCTTCCGGAAGGCTTCCCACGAGGACCTGCTGGCGGTGGACGGCGTCGGCGAAAAGGTCGCCACCAGCATCCGCCAGTTCTGGGAAAACGAGCAAAACAGCGCCATGGTGGACCGGCTGCTCGAACTCGGCGTCAACCCGCCCCCGGAGAAGGCCCCGGCCGCCGCGCCCGCCGAGCGCTCCGAGGACTTCGACGGCCGCACCTTCGTCCTCACCGGCGAGCTCGACGGCATGACCCGCGAGGAGGCGAAGGCGGAAATCGAGCGCCGCGGGGGCAGGGTCACCGGCTCGGTCAGCGGCAAGACCAGCGTCGTCGTCACCGGCGCCAAGCCGGGCAGCAAGCTCGACAAGGCAAAACGGCTTGGCATCACCACCTGGGATGGTGACACCTTCCGGGAAAAGCTCGCCCGCTCATCCTGACCGCCAGCACCGCGCCCGGAGACCCCCTGCCTTGATTCCCTACCGACTGGACCCAGCGGACCGCCCCGCGATCCTCTGGCTCGCGTGCCTCGCGGCGGCCCAGGCGGTGGTGGTCCTGCTGGCCGGGTGGTTCGGCGCCGGCGGACACTTCATGCTGCCGCTGGACGACTCCTACATCCACCTGCAATACGCCCGCATGGCCGCCGGCGGGCAGTTCCTCGTCTATACGCCCGGCATGGACCCCTCCGGCGGCATGACGGCGCCCGGCTACGTACTCCTGCTCCTGCCGGTCTTCTGGCTCGGGCTGGAGGGCGCCCGGGCCGCCTTCTGCGCCTTCCTCCTCGGAGCGGGGCTCTGGGTGCTGCTCGCCTGCTGGGTCTATCAGCTCGCCGCCACGCTGCTGGACCGGGCCGCCGGCCTGCTGGCCGCCCTGCTCGTCCTCGCGAACGGACACCTGCTCTGGCATTCGCTCAGCGGCATGGAAACCGCCCTCTTCACCGTGTTGCTGACGGGAGCGCTGCTCGCCCTTGCCCGCTGGTGGACGCGCGAGGAGACGGCGGCCCGCCCGCTCCTGCTCCTCTGCCTGGCCCTCCTCCCGCTGGTCCGGCCGGAGGGCGCCGCGATCACGCTGGCCGTGGCGGCGGTCCTGCTTTGCCGGCGCGGGGAGGCTCCCCGCCTGCCCGTCCTCCCGGTGCTCCTGACCCTACTGCCCTTCCTTGCCTGGCTATACATCCTGCACATTGCCACGGGAAGCTGGCGGCCCGCCGGCCTCATCGTGAAGGGCATGCAGGAGCATCCCTACCTCCTGCCTGTGCACCGGTTCGGCATCATGACGGACACGCTCTGGCGGGCGCTGTTCCTCTTCTACAACAATATCGTCCCGGACACCGCCTACGCGCAGTTCAAGCAGACGCAGTTCCTCCCCTACGTCCCCGTTGGCCTGTCGCTGCTGGTGGCGCTCGGGATCGGGTTCGCGCTCTCGGACACCTGGCGCACGAGGCGCTTCGGTGCCTGGGTGCTGATCACGCTCGTGTTTCTCCTGGGCATCGCGAGCCTCCTTGGCACGTACCTGCCCTTCGTGCATCAGCAGCGCTACCTTGCCCCATGGACGGTCCCTGCCATCCTGCTTGCCGTGCTTGCTGCCCGGGAGCTGGCAGGCCTGCTGCATCGCGGAGAGGGCGCCGCCTTCCGGGCCATCGGCGCGGCGCTCGTCCTGTTCTCCCTGCCCACGCTGCTCTTCTGGACGTCGGAGTACGGCCGCAACAGCCGCGACATCTACGAGGTGCTCCGGCGCGGCACCTTCCCCCTTCAGGCCGAAGAGCATCCCTTCGCGATGACCGATGCCGGCGTGCTCGCCTACTACACGGACCTGCCCGCGTGGGACCTCGTCGGCCTCACCTCACGCGAGTTCACCCCCGCCACCACCCATGGAGACGCGGCGACGCTCGCCGTCCTGGCCTCCCTGCCCCGCCACCTCCGCCCGCGCCTTCTTGTCACCTACCCCGGCTGGTTCGTCCCCGAATTCCCCCTCGGCGAGCCCGAATGGGCCAGCGCCATCCCGCGCCACCCCTCCATTACGACGGGCAACGCCCTCACCGCCTACCCGATTGCATGGGACCTCGTGGATCGAGCGGACGCGCTCCCCGCCGGGGCCCGCGGACCGGCCCTTCTCGAACTCAACGTGGCGGACTTCCGGCACGAGCACGCCTCCTCCTACCGTCCGGGCTTCAACATGGACCGCCTCCCCAGCCTCGAATGGCCGCAGCCGCTGGCGCCACTGCGCACGTTCCCCGCCCCGGCTCCTCTCCACCCGGACGATCCCGTCTCCGAGGCCGACCTCCCCGCCCAATATCCCGGCCTGCCCGCGGTGGACGGTGGCCGGCTCGTGCGCGGCGAGTCCTTCCGCTTCGCGCTCCCGGATGGGGAGCCCTGGGACGGCCTGACGCTCTACCACCGCGTGGCCACCCCGGAAGGTCATGGCGCCGCAGCCCTCCGCATCTCCGCCACCTCCGGCACAACCGGCTATACGGCCGTGCGGGAGGTGCCCCTGCCCTCCGTCCCCGGCGTGGTGGAATGGCGGGTTGACCTGGGGGATATGCTGGACGAGGCGGGCGGGACCGCCTGGCGCATCGGAGTGGAGTCCGTCCCCCTGGAACGCGAATATGTCAGCCTGCGCTACTGGATCGTCCGTGCCGCGCCGGCCAATGGAGATTGAACCCCACGGCCCGGTTCTGCTTCCCTTCCCGCAGCAGCGCCGCACCCCACAACACTGAAAGGGCCCCAGCATGAACGTGGCAGTGATTACCGGCGCCAGCATGGGCATCGGGGAGGAGTTCGCCCGTCAGCTTGCCGCCCGCAGGCTGGACCTCGTTCTCGTGGCCCGCAGCGAGGACAAGCTTCGCGCCCTCGCCGGGGAACTCGAACGCCGCCACAGCATCCGCGCCCACGCCTTTCCCTGCGATCTCTCGGAGCCCGCCGCCGCTGAACGCGTCGCCACCTACCTGACCGAGGAGGGTCTCCACCCCGGCTGGCTCGTCAACAATGCCGGATTTGGCCTCATCGGCACGTTGGACTCCATGGAGCTGGTCCGCCTCCGCCAGATGATGATGCTCAACATGGTGTCGCTCGTGGAGTTGACGCATCTTCTCCTGCCGCAGCTCCGGCTCGGCCGTGATTCGCGCATCATCAACGTGGCCTCCACGGCGGCCTTCCAGCCTGTGCCCTTCTTCAACGTCTATGCAGCCTCGAAGACCTTCGTGCTCAATTTCTCCGAGGCACTGCACGAGGAGCTGCGGGGAACGGACGTGCGGGTTCTGGCACTCTGCCCGGGGCCGACGCCGACGAATTTCGGGGAAACCAGCGGCATGGATCCCCGGCTCTTCCAACGCGGCCAGTCCGCCGCCTCCGTCGTCCGCATGGGCCTTCGCGCCAGCGACGCCGGCCGCGCCGTTCTCGTCACCCAGCGCCTCCTCCCCATTTTTCTCATGCGCTTCCTGCCGCGCTTCGCCGTGCGAATGGCGGCGGGCTATGTCGCGAGGATGATGATGAAGAAAATGGACCGCCCCGACAGGGCCACTCCACCCAAGGCCTGACATCATGCGGCTCGACAATGAATGGATCGAGACGGACGGGCGGGGCGGGAGCTGCTCCGGCACCGTAGCGGGCAACGTCCACCGCCTCTGCCACGGCCTCTGGCTTCCCGGTCCGGCCGGGGAATCCCACCCGCGAAAGCTCCTTTCCGGCTTCTCCCTCTACTTCCGTCACCCAGAGGCTATTGTGCCTCTCACCTCCTATTGGCTCTGCGGCCGGTGGAACACGCCGGATGCGTGGCCAAACTTCGAGTCCTGGCCCGCGCCCGCCTGGACTTGGGAGTTCGATGGCGGCGCCGCCCTCCGCATGGAGCTCATGATGGCCCGCGCCGGCGCGCCAGGACTCGCCATCCGAATGCACTTCACACCCTCGGAAGAACGCCCCGGCCTCCGGCTGTTCCTTCACCCCCTGCTGCCCTGGTCCACGCCGGGGGACGTCCGCTCACGCCACGCCACGGGCTTTCCGGACGAGACAGGCGGCAACCCGCTCTGGCTGCTCTCCTCCGGACCCTTCAACATCACGCGCGACGGGGAACTGCTCGGCGAAATACCTCTCTCCGCATCCGCCACCGGACAGAATGTCTATACGGAACCTCTCTTCGGCGGACCCAGGATACACCTCGAACCGCCAGCGGACCGGCCCCTTCTGCTCCTTCTGACGCCGGAGGAGGGCGAGCAGCTCCCCGGTGGCCTCGCCGAGTCCCTCAATGCGGAGCTGGATCGCCGGCGCACTCTGCCCGCACCGCCCGTGGCCCCCCCGCACCAGGGGATCGCCCCGCGCCTTGCCCTCGCGCTGGACCGCCACCGCCCCGCCCTCACCCGCGGGATGTGGACGGCTTGGCGGGAGGACATGCCCCCACCTGCGCAGGATCAGCCCGCACCCCCGCCGCCCGCCACGCCGGGCATCCGCACGCTCCTTCTCGCCATGCCCGCGCTCTGGCCCTCCTCCACCCACGCGGCAGAGGCACTCCACGTCCTCGCCCGGCTCCGTGGCGAACTGGAAGCCGCGCCCCCCGCCAACCGCGATGCCGATGCGGAATGCTGGTGGGCGGACCGTGTCTGTCTATACGCTGGTGACGGCCTTTCGGAGGAGGACTGGCACTTCCTCGCCACGCATCTCGATGCAATGGCCGGCGACCCGCTCGCGCCTCCGGAAGGCACCTGCTGGAGCACCTCCCATGGAGTCCCGCTCCCGGAGGAGGGGGCGCCGCTCGATTTGCTTGCGCTCCGGGCGGGGGCCCTCTCCGCCGGCGCCCGTCAGGCCCGCGCCCGCCAGGACGAAGAAACCGCCCGGCGCTGGTCCGAAGCCGCAACGCGTGCAGCCGCCACCCTCAACCAACGCACCGCCGCCCTTCTCGCCGCCTCACCCGAACCAGAAAGCACGCCGGAGCTGCCCTTCGCCCTTGCCGGGTTCCTGATGCAGGAAAATCCGCTCGAAGATGCCCAACGCTCGCTGCTCCTTCACGCGATCGCGGAGAAGTACCTCACCCCGCGCGGCATCCTTCTGCCTTCACCCGGGGGTCCGGATCCCTTCGAGGCCTACCCTGTGCTCCTCCCCGCGTTCCTCCGCGGACTCGGGCAGGACAACCCGGATATCGCCGCACTCCACCCTTACGCCCACACTGTGATCAAGGACCTCCTGTACCACTTCGAACAGGAGGGTTGCGTGGATCAGGTGCCCGCGCGCTTTGCCCCTCGCCGCCCGCAGAAGCCACGGGGGGGCCTGGCCAGCATCGAGTCCCTCTCCGCTCTGGCTGCCTGTCTCGAAATCAGCATCCCCGCCGGATAGACGTGCCGCCTCACCGGTGTTCGACTCGCGCCCGAAGTGTACCCCGGCGCTGTACGCCTGCGTACGGAACCCATTGCGGGGCAACACCAGAAGATCGCATAAAGTCAATGAAATCAGTCATATGCGACTTGGTCTCAGAAGTGGCACCGTTCCTTCATACACCACAGGCATCAGCGCGGCCCACAAGCCGTGCGAACGCCCAGTCTCCATGAAAGGATGACTCCCATGAGACACAGCACCCTTCCCCGCCTGCTCGGCCTGACCGCCGCGGGCCTGCTTGCCGCCGCCGTGACGGTGCCGGCACACGCACAACGCGAAGGCACCGAACGCGTCGAGCGGCGCGACCGAGTCACCATCGCCGAACACATTCGCGAGCGCGCTGATCAGGGCGAACGCGCTGAGCGCCGCGAACGGGCCGAACAACGGCAGGAACGCGAACGCCCCGCAGCCTGGGGGGCGCCGGCCGCCGATGGTGGATTCCTTGGAACCCCCTTCTGGGAGCGCCCGGCTGTCGCTGAACGGCTGGAGCTGACAGACGAACAGAAGACCGCGCTCAAGAACTCGCGCGAGGAAATGCTCGAGGCGCTCGAGGAGGCACACGAAGCCACACGGGCCGCCGGGCAGGCGCTCCGCAGCGAGGTCGCTAAGGACAAGCCCTCCCACGGCGACGTCAACCAGCTCGTGGACGAGTACTTCGCCTCCCGCGCCGAGGATCGCAAGATCGTCCTCGAGCATGTTCTGAACGTGAAGGACGTCCTGACCGGCGAACAGGCCGAGGCCTTGGAGAGCATGGCCCGCCGGCTCGCCGCAGCCCAGCCCGAACCCCCGGCCCGGCCTGAGCGGCCCCGCGCCGAAGCTCCCGAACGCCCCGCACCGCCCCGCGAGGACGCACCCCGCGCCCGCATGGAGGAACACCGCGAGCTGATGGGGCAGATCCGCGCAACACTCGCCGAAGGTGGCGATGCCGACGACGTGATGAAACTCCTCGAAGAAGCGGACCTCGATGATCAGGCGCGCGAGCGCATCGTCCGCATGATCGAACGCTGGAGCGAACGGGACGCAGACGCCCCACGCATGCAGCGCCCCGGAATGGGAGAACGTGGCCCGGCAGGCGAGCGGCCCGAGCGCCCCGAACGCAGGCGTCCCTAACCCGGCAGCCCCTCTCATCGGGGGCACCCCAACTACGCACCATCCCGATTCCCTTCCCGAGAGCCTCCCTCCGGTCCTGCCGGGGGGAGGCCCTTTTCGGCATGGGACGGGTGCCGCATCCCCACTGGCTCTGTCCTCAAATCGCCTTGTTGACCCGTGACGCCGGGCGGCACAGTGCGCCCTCCGACAAAACCACCCGGGGGGACCGACACCATGAAGCCATTCCCAATCATGCTCGCCGTGGCTGCACTCGGAGCATCCGCAGCTCAGGGCGGAGAGGCATCTCCGGCACCCGCCGTCTGGCAGGAAGCCGGCATGCCCGCGCGCGCCTGGCATGCCATGGCCCACGACGGGGCGGGGGATCAGCTCCTCCTCTTCGGCGGCTGGAATGGCCACCGCCAGCTCGGCGGCACTTGGGCCTGGGACGGCTCCGCATGGGAACAGACTGCCACGGAAGGCCCCTCGCCCCGCTCCTTCCACGCCATGGCCGGAGACCCCGTCCGCGGGCGTGTCGTCCTGTTCGGCGGGCTGGACGATGAATGGAATCTGCTCGGCGACACTTGGGAATGGGACGGCACCCGCTGGGAACGCGTCCCCACCGAAGGCCCCCGTCCCACGCCCCAAGCCGGACACGCCATGGCTTGGGACCCCGCCACGGAAACCGTCCTCCTCTTTGGAGGCCGCACCACCCTCGATGAGGAAGGCCGCCGCAG
>SLOM01000008.1 GCA_007132505.1 Candidatus Sumerlaeota bacterium | reverse complement strand
TTTCGCCGATTCACGCCGATAAGGGGCGGTTGCGTTTCATCCCGGGGGACCCCGCCAAGGGGTCCAAGATGGTAGCCGGTGGTTGAGCGAAGCGACACCACCGCTAACCGGTGCGCGATTGCCCCCGACCCCGGGCAGGGGTCGCAGCCTTTGCCCACCGTTACGGAAGAAGAACTCACCGTAGAGGCCCGGAGGCGCGGAGGGAACGAAAGGTTCCATCACAGGCACCGTTGTGCCGTTGTGCCGTGGCGTGAGTTCCATGAGAAGGAGGAGCACGCAACGGCGCTACGACGCAACGAACAGGGAGCGCGGTCACGGCCCCACCGGTCACCCGCCGACGTGTCAGACCCCCTCGAAATGGCAGGATGCACCCATCAGCGCGTCTGCGTCCTGCCTTGGACGTACCCTGGTCCTGCGGAACTGGTTCAGGTCTCCTGAGACCCGTCCTCTTCGCCGGGTTGGGTGGAGTTCGCCGCAGGATCGTATCCCGGGGCGCCCCGCTCCAGCCAGTCTGCCGTGCGGGCGATGAACGGGCGGATGATCTGCTCCCACGTGTCTATGAAGTAGTGGCTGACCGACAGGTCGAAGTTCCGCCGCATGGCATCGCGCTGGCCGAGCATCAGCCAGCACACCGCGGCCACGAAGTGCGCAGCGTAGTCATCCGGTCCCTCCGGGAAGACGGCAGCCAGCACCCGCAGCGCCTCGTCGTGGTGTCCCAGATCGTGCAGTGACCAGGCGTAGGCCACGAGCAGGTCCGGCACCGGCAGGTCCGAGGCGTTGCGCGTCTTGTTGAACTGCTCGAGCGAGCCCTCCACCACGGGCTCCAGCACCTCGAGCGCCCGCCCGGCATGGCCCGTGAGCAGACAGAGGTAGCCATGATGCGCGGCTAGCATGGGGTCCTCCGGATGGAGCCTGTGGGCCCAGTAGAAGTACCGGTGGGCCGGCCGGATGTCCCCGGCGTGGAAACGCGCCACGGCCTTGCGCTGGAGCCGCCCGGCCGCCCGCCGGGCCGATGGCGTCCCCGGGCCCGGGGAGTGGACCAGATCCGCCGCCTCGCGCTCGGCCTTCTCCTCGGGCGTGTCCGGCAGCTCGCAACCTTCCATCGGGGCGCCCAGAGCGGTTCCGAAGCGAAGCGGCCAGAAGGTCTCCAGGAACTTGAGCAGGAACCCGGAATGCGGAAACACCGGCCCGGCCGGCGGCTGGAGGAGCCTTCCCGCCTCCCGGTGTTCACCGGTTCCGAAGAGCGAAAACACGAGGAACTGACGGGCAAGGGGGTTGTCCCGCTCCTGCTGGAGGACCAGTCGGAACTCCCCGGCGGCCTCGCGGTGGCGGCCCTGCTCCTGAAGGGCGCGGGCCCTCACGGTGCGCAGGACCGGCGGAGCGTCCTCCGGAAGCTCCCCCAGTTCACGCAGAACGGCGCCGGGGGCGCCGACCTCCAGCTTGGTGAACAGCGCGTCCACCCGGGCCGCGCCAAATTCGGAATCAGGCACCTTGGGCTGCTCCTTGCCGCGTTTTCGTTTGCCCCACAGGGCTTGGCATTGATGATGTTACATGGCCGGACTGTAGTGCAGACGGCAACACTTGAACCTCAGGAGAGTTTTGTAGTGGCGACAGAAGCCGAGAACAGAGTCCTCGACGATGGCGAACTGGCCGACGCCCTCATTGACCTGCCCGGGTGGGAACTGAAGGGCAAGCCCATCGCCAAGACCTACGAGTTCACCAGCTTCCCCCTTGCCATCGAGTTCGTGAACCAGATCGCGGAGCTGGCCGAGAAACACAACCACCATCCTGACATGCAAATCAACTTCCGCAAGGTCAAGGTCCTCTGCTGGACCCACAAGTTCAACGCGGTCACGCAGGCGGACATCAATCTGGCCAAGGAAGTGGAGCACCTCTTCGAGAAGCACTGATCCCGGTCCGCCGGTCCCCATCCCGGGCCAGAAAAGTCCCCGGGCACCCGGACGGCAGGGCGGGTAGCGCCCCCGGCCGGATCAGTCAGCCACGTCCATGCACCTCCCCGCCCCATGAACGAAACCCCTCCCAAAGCGCCTCTCCCGCGAGCCGTTCCGGGGAAAGCTGTCGCCGTGGCCAGCTTCCTGGCGCTCCTTGCAATCGCGCTCTTCACCTACTATGCCGTTCCCGGCTTCGTCGCCCCTTACTTCCGGGAAAAACCGGGGCTGACTGCTGCTGCGTTCGACAGGATCGAGGCTGCCCTGCACGCCTATGCAGCGGACCACGCGGGCGAGCTTCCACCCCCCGAATCCATCGCAAGGCACCGGCGTATGAACAAGAATTTCGAGCGCGCCGCTGCCGCCGGAATGGAGACTTTCCGCGCTGCGTCCCTCACGACACCGGTGTCGTACATCGAACCCCGGGAGTGGGGCGATCCCTTCGCCCTCCCGGAGCAGTTCGTCCCTCCCGCCTATGCCGTGCTGGATGTCCCGGAAGAGGAGGAGCGCTGGGTGGTGCTCTCTTCGCCCGGGCCGAATCTGCGGCATGACGTGCGCACGAGCGACCTCCGGAGAATCGAAACGCCGGCGGAACTGCGCGCCTACCTGGAGGAGCGCACCTGGACGGAGGAGCGCGGCACGCGAGGAAGCTATGGTGACCTGGTCCGGGTGACGAGAATTCCCTTGCTTGGGGAGGGACCGGCGGAGGAGTAATCCCCCGGCCCGCGGCGCGCACCCAAGCGGTCGCAGCGAGAGCGGGCTGAGAGGATTCGTGCGCCGGTGGTTCACCCGGTCGGTGAACCTGAGCAGCTTTCAGTTGCCCCGCCGTACAGTCGGGGGGCCGCTTCGGCGGCCCCCCCCCTCCCATCTTCCCGCCACTGCCCCGGGCTTTTCTTTT
>SLOM01000139.1 GCA_007132505.1 Candidatus Sumerlaeota bacterium | reverse complement strand
CTATGTTGTGACAAAGGACAGGGACTGCTACGTCATCGGCTCAGGGATGAACCGCGCCCGCCTGGGCGACGTCGGCCGTGACATCGCCCGCACCGCAAACACCCGCTTCAACTAAGGGAGGAGGCCTGCCAGAGTGAGTGTGCACCGGGGACCCCACACCATCCGCTACCACGGATCCGCCGCTGCCGCGGTGAAACCCGTCACCGCGCGCACACAGCCGCATTACATGGGGATGATCATCGCCGGAGGGTTGCTCTACCTTATGTACCCTGCGCAGATAGACACTGCGGCGCTCTTCGAGCCCGGGCCGGACCTGTACACCGCGATTGCCCTGACAGCGGGCCTGTTCCTCCTCCCCATGAGCTGTTTACACTTTTCCATCTCCGCCGACCCCACCGGACGCACCATCACCCGCAGGCGTCATTTCCTGTGGATTCCACTCTGGAGCCGCACGTGGTCCTTTGACGACATCCTCGGCTATGTCATCAAGCGGCCCGGCATGACCAGCCGCGACCTCGACACAAGCCAGCGCATCACCGGCCGGTCCTACCACGGCGGGCACTCCGGAGGCGGGTGGGTGGAAATCATCTATTTCGCGGGCGTCATACTGTTTGCCGTGGTGACCCTCATCTGGGACCTCGTCACCCCCTACAAGCTCTATTTTCTAACGGACCGTGGGCGCTACCTTGCCGCTACCGGCATGCATCAGGGAAATATCGGGAATCTCGGACGGAAACTTGGCCGCATGGCCGGCGTGAGATGCCATTAGGGGTAATCCACCGAGGCTATCATGTATATTCTTGAAGCATACCCGATTCCCTCCTGCCACGCGAGTCCCTCTGGTCCCTTCTCTCCCTGCCGTCCCTTGGAGCCTTTTTCAAAATGAGTTTTCACCGCAGAGGCACAAAGGGCGCAGAGACCGAGCTTCACGAGTCTTGCTGGCCCGTCTGGCCGAGCAAGGCTGACGGGAAACGAGGCGCAGGGCGCTGGTACTGTCGCAGGAAAGCTCCGTGGCTCCGTGTCTCTTGTGGTTCATCTTGTTTTCAGGCTGACCACCATGCTCTTTTTTCATCAGGGAGTGTAGACTGGTTGCCGAGGGAGCCATGTGCAGGCCCGCGCCAGAGTCATTCTGATAGATTCTCTCCAAAGCAACTCTCCCCCCCGGGCTTATAGACATGCCTGATCCGATGCCACGCCCTCCCAGCTCACTTTTCCCAACTCCGGAGGACCATCCCGGACGGTGGGACCATGTGGACTTTCCCGCCGGGAGGGACCCGCTGACACTCTTCGTGCCGCCGAACCTGCCCGGCACCCTCGTGGGCGCCGCGATAGCCGGCATTCAGGGCACCCGTGCCGCCCTGGAGTTCCACTGGCACCTTACCGGACACCCCAATGCCGGCACAGATGGAGGTCTGCGGGAGCTGCTGCCGTTTGTTGTGACGGCCCTTGCCGGGCTGGGTGTTTTCGTCTGGAGCAGCTACTGGTCGCGCGTGCGGTTCGACCCCGGGAGCAACACGGTCGAGAAGACCGACATATTCCTCGGGATTCCGGCGTGGCGGCGCCAATGGTCGTTCTTTGACGTGCGGGCCGTCGAGATGCGCACCTTCGGGTCGGGAGACCTGCCCGCCGGGGGACCGTTCGACCTCACGGCCGACGGCATTCGGTACTTCGAGCGCGTGGGCTGCCTGGCCTTTACGCTCTACTTCTTGCGCTTCGTGCCCGCCGGACTGGCGCCCTACAAGCTCTACCTCGTCCTCAGAGACCGGCGGCGCATCCTCATTCACTCCGCCAGGAGCAGGCGCAAGGCTGCCGAAAACGGCGCCCTCACCGCCCGCATGACCCGCAGTCATCTGGGCTGACCTGGCGATGTGGCCCACCCCTTGCCCATTCGACACCCCGGAACAAAGACCAAGACGCCGAGGTGACGCGAATGGCACCAACCGCAGACACGCCCCGTGCCCCGGAGACACACTCCTTCCAGGCAGAAGTCCAGCAACTCCTCCACATCGTCATCCACTCGCTGTACACCGACCGTGAGATTTTCCTCCGCGAGCTGATCAGCAACGCCGCGGACGCCCTTGAGCGCGTCCGCCACGAACTCCTTCTCAATCCCGAGCTGCCCGAGAAGGACACCGAGCAGCGCATCGCCATCACCACCAGGCCGGACGCAAAGCAGCTCGTCATCACCGACACCGGCATCGGCATGACCCGCGAGGAGCTGACAGAGAGCCTGGGGACGATCGCGCGCTCCGGCACCCGGGAGTTCCTCACCCGCGCGGCGGAGGCCGCCAAGTCCGGAGACCTCAACCTGATCGGCCAGTTTGGCGTCGGGTTCTACAGCGCCTTCATGGTGGCGAAGAAGGTCACCGTGGAAACGCGCTCCTTCCACGCCGACTCACAGGGCTGGCGCTGGGAGAGCACCGGCGAGGGTGAGTACACCATCGCCCAGGCAGAGGAGCTGCCCCGCGGCACGCGCATTACGCTCGAGCTCAAGGACGACGCGGAGGAGTTCGCCCGCGACTGGCGCGTGCGCGAGATCGTCCGCAAGTTCTCCAACTTCGTCCCCTTCCCCATCGAAATTGACGGCACGCGCGTGAACACGGTGCAGGCCATCTGGGCCCGCAGCCGCAACGAAATCACCGCGCAGGAATACGCCGAGTTCTTCCGCTTCCTCACCAACAGTCAGGAGGAGCCGCGCTACCGCCTGCACTTCACCGCCGATGCGCCCCTGGCCATCCAGGCGCTGCTCTTCGTCCCGAAGGACAACCTCGAGCGCCTCGGCTTCGGCCGCATGGAGCCCGGCGTGGACCTCTATTGCCGGCGCGTCCTCATTCAGAAGCACCCGGAGAAGTT
>SLOM01000021.1 GCA_007132505.1 Candidatus Sumerlaeota bacterium | reverse complement strand
CGTTCCCGGAGGAGGTGGACATCCGGGAGATCCGCATCTTTGCGGGAGACCGCGATAACCTCGGCGCCCGGGCCTTCCAGTCCCATGAGATCCGCCTGGATGGTGTCACCATCGTGGAGGACCTCCGGACGGGAAACTACATGCAGGATATCCGGGACAGCCGCGACGCGGCGATCTCCATGGTTCGATGGGAACCGGACGAGGAGACCCTGGAGGCAGCCCGGGGCGTGCGGACGATGGACCTGATCATCTGGCCGGTGACCTCCTACAACGGGGATTTCCGGGACCGGTGGTGCCCCGCAACCGACCCGGACAAGGATGTGGACGGTGGTGGTCCGGCATACCTTGCCCCGGTCCTGTACGAGATTGATGTTTTCGGGAGCACGCCAGACGGCGGCTGACACTCACACCCCAAGGGGACCCTTTCCATGCCCGACATGCTGTGCTCGCTCGTCCGGTTGCCCGAAATCCGCCCGGAGCTTGACCGGCTTCGAGCCGGCGGCATCATCATCCGCCGCGCCAATCCGTGGGAACTCACCCCCACGCGGGAATTCATCCTGCAGCACTTCACCCGCGGCTGGGCCGACGAGACGGAGGTGGCTTTCTTCCAGCAGCCCATCACCTGCTTCCTGGCCGTGCGGGAGGAGAAGATACTCGGCTTTGCCGATTATGAGTGTACGCGGAAGAACTACTTTGGCCCGACCGGCGTTGACCCCGCCGAGCGCGGCAAGGGCATTGGCAAGGTGCTCTTCATCGCCGCCCTCTACGGCCTGCGTGATCTTGGCTATACATACGCCGTGATTGGCGACGCGGGCCCGGTTGACTTCTACAGGAAGGCCGTGGACGCGATACCGATCGAACTGGGCAACCAGAAGGGCATCTACGGACTGGACGGGGAGCCGGCCTTCCTGACCGGCACGAAGGGCTAGACGTCCTCCAGCGGGCTCCCGGCGTGGCGGATGCCCTGCGCCGGGTCCCGCAACAGGGAGGCCGCCACGATCCGCACGCGAGGATCCTCCGGCAGCACAACGGAACTGACACCCGGCTCCAGCGGGAGAGTCAGCAGATGGAGATGGCAGCTCACGCACGGTTCGTCCGCGTTCGTGCTGCGCGAGTGCCGATGCGTGCCAAACCAGCCGAGTGGCGTGGTTTCCAGGTGGGCGGGTATCATCTCCTCGACGGTTCGGACGTAGCGGCCGTGCCGGACCCGCGAGTCCCACTGTCCCACCGGGCGCGACCACGAGGGCACGGTCAGGCGGATCGTTCGCTCCCCCGCCGTCCAGTCCGCGCACAACGCCTCATCGTCTATACAGCTCGCGAGCATGCCAAGGGCGGTCCAGTCCTTCCCTTCAACGGGGAGAGTCTGACCCTCGCAGGCGAGAACGTTGTGCTCCCTGTAGCCTCGCGGGCCGGTGCGAAAGCGGATCCCCGTCACGAGCAGCTCCTCCGGCAGCAATTCGGACGGAATAGAGTGTCCCCGCCCATCGAAGTCCCCGTCCATGCGGTTCGCGTTCGTGCTGATGCCCCGGAGGTTGTACGGCAGGGTCAGCGGTTGGGAGCGGAGTGGCGTGAAGGTGTGTGGGGACTTGCGGAGTTGAAGGGCCATGGTTCGGACCGAATGCGGCGGGACGGTGACCTCGGCGATGCCGTCCGCCGTGGCAAGGGTTCCGGCGGACTGCTCGTCCCCGCGCAGCATTTCCGCCGATTGGGCTCCGATGCCCGGAGCAAGCCGCGCCGTGATGTCGTGGTTCCCTTCAAGTGATCTCAGCCGGAGCACCGCCCGCCGGCCGGCCTCCTCGCGCTTCAGTGCCATCAGTGACAGTCTTCCGTCCAATGGTTCCATAAAGGAGAACCGCGATCCGAGCGGCCCCTCCCCCGCCGGGGCGAGGAGCGCATGGACGGGTTGGTCCATCTCCTCCGCGGCGTGCTCCACCCCGGGCAGCTCGTCCCGGCTGGCAACCGGCCGGATAGCCCAGCTCATCCGGTGGTGGCCGTAGTCCAGCTCGAACTGCTCGGTGAAATGGTCCACAAACTCGGCCCCGCCGAGGTGGCACTCGAAGCCTGCCGTGGCCGGCGTGTGGAGGAGCGTCAGGCGCAGTGTGCGCCGGTCCGGCTTGTCCCAGCCGTACTTGCAACTGCTGAGTATGGCGGCACCGGCATCTGTCTGCGCGTCCAGGAGGGCAGCCCACCGCTGGGCGGGGACCTCGTGAAGGCGCGGGTGATTGGTGCCTCGTTCAATTGTGCCGAGGCCAAGGTCGTAGATGGCCGTTTCGTTTTCCGCCGCGAGTTCGAATGCCATCTTGAGCACCGTACAGGGCGTTTCCCAGAGCACCTGCGCCTCCACGTCGAGTTGCGTACCAAAAGGCGCCGCAGCCAGGCGATGGACGATCCGAAACACGGAGTTCCCCGCGCGGTGTGTCACTTCGATGGCTCCGCGCCATGGGCCGCGCTCGGTGATGCGGAACCGGGGCGGTTCCCATGCTGTTTCGCGGGGCTCGCGGGAGAGTGTCTCGTAGGGGATCGTCCAGGCGGGCCACTCCTTCGGTGCGTGGTCGAGCAACTGGAGCCGGGCCGGACCGGCGAGCAATTCCTGTTCGTTGCGCTTGTCGTATAGACGGCAGAGGTTGCCGGCGGCGTCCAGTTCCGCGCGCAGCAGTCCGTTCTCCAGCACCCGCCCGGAAACAAGGAGGTCCGTCCCGCCGCCGGGGCTTTCCCCTTCCGTCAGGTTGACGCTTGCCAGCCCGAGGGGCGGGAGGCTCGCGGGGAAGAGCACTTCCAGTTCCTCGTCCTCCTGCGCCAGCACTTGTACCGGCCGGCCGGAGCACTGCAGGGACTCTGTCTCCATGGCCGGCATGCGGGCGCGGACGAGGGCCTGACGTTCCCGCGGGAGGCTGTTGAAGAGCACCAGGGGCTGCCCGTCGGGAGGGCGGGTCATTCCCGCCGCGATGGCCGCCGCGCTCCGCTCCAGCACGTGCGAGAATTGATTGAGCGACGCCGCCTCCTCATTCCAGGCGAACCGGTAGGCCTCCGGAATGGATGTCCCGGGCAAAATGTCGTGCATCTGATTGGCGAGAACCCGTACCCATGCCTGCTTGAGCAACTCCGCCGGATAGGGCATGGCGCCGAGCCAATCCGCCATGAGGGCCGCCGCCTCCGCCGCGTAGCCGAGCTGCTCGTTTCGCCGGTTCCATCGCTTCATCGCCCCATGCGCCGTGTAAGTTCCCGTCCCGTGCTCGATGAGCAGGAACTCGCCGCGGTGCCGGGGGAGGCGGCCGGTGTCATCCTCCCCGAGCGCCGTGAAGAGGCCGTCTGGCGGGGCGCTGACCACCCGCAGGGCGCCGGAGCCAGCCACGCTCTCCTCAAGGGAGCGGACCGAGTCCTCGTCGGGGGCTCCGCCGGTGTCTCCAAGCCCGAAGTACTTGAGGTCCGTATAGACACCGGAGGCCTTTCCGTTCCTCCGGATGCGGGCGGCCCATTCCTCGTCCGTGGAGAGGTTGCCCGTGAAGCCGAGGGAATACTGCCCCGGGTTGATCGCCGCAGTCAGGCCCTGCCCGTCCACTCCTTCCCAGAAGCCGAGATTGAAGGGGATGCCCACGCTCGATCCCCATTCCAGCTTGGAGGTGGAAAACCCCAGCAGCCCGCAATGCGCCGCCACGGAGGGGAGGGCCCATCCGAACCCGAAGCAGTCCGGCAGGAAGACGTCCTGGCTCTCACGGCCGAACTCCTCCCGGAAGTACCCGTTTCCGTAGAGGAACTGCCTGACGAGCGATTCCGGCGAAACGGTGTTCACATCACCCGCCTCCACGGCGGACCCGATGACGTGCCAGCGTCCCCGGGCGATCCACTCCCTCAGCTCGGCAAACAGTTCGGGGTGGTACTCCTCGGCGAGCATGTAGCGCCAGGCCCCCTCGAACCCGAAATGGTAGGACGGGTACTTATCGAAGAGCGCGAAGTTACGGCGCAGCGTGTCCGGCAGGTAGCGGAGGACGGTGTCCTGGCAGGTCCAGCGCCACTGGGTGTCGAGGTGGGCGGTGGCGGCCACAAAGAGCGTCGCCCTGTTTGCCGGGAAGGATGTCTCTGTCATTGGGGTGCTGTGAGGGCGAAATAGCGTTGCCCATGGGTTGGGATCGTGGGAACAGGGTTCAACGTAAGCGGTTGCAGACCGCTTGGGGCAAGAGAATGAGGGCAGGCTGGCTGACCGCCTTTCAGCGTCACTACGATTTCCGATCCCACGGCATTGTGCTGCTGGTGGCCGCGGCCCTGTTGCTGGCCTGGGTTCTCTACCCGCGGCCGGACAGGGCGGCCCGCGAGGAAGGGGTGACGGAAATCCTCTACTGGGTGCCGCCTGGCGCCTACGGGGAACTCACGCGCCCCGCCGTGGAGGAATTCGAGCGCCGCAATCCCCAATACCGCGTCCTGCAGGGAACGGCCACCACCCGCGACGCCACGGGCGACCCTACCCGCTTCCTGCTTGGCGTGGCCGGTGGCGTTCCACCCGACATCATCTGGTTCGACCGCTTCGCCATCGTCGAGTGGGCAAGCCGGGGCGCGTTCAAGGACCTGACCCCCTACATCGAGGCCGAAGAGTCCATCGCCCGGGAGAACTACTTCGATGCGTCCTGGGACGAGGCGGTGTACGAGGGCGCCATCTACGCCGTCCCTTCGGACGTGGACACGCGGGCGCTGTTCTATAACGAGGATGCGCTTCTGCGGGCCGGGCTCGTCTATTCGCCCGGGGACCCCGAAGTCCTCCGGGGCGAGGCCGAGCCCAACGATGTAAGACCTCCGAAATCCTGGGAGGAAATCTCCCGCAAACTCGTCCATGCCCACGGGGAAGTCAGCTCGGATGGCACCGTGCGCCTGTCGGAATACGTCCAGCGTCAGGCGGTGAACGAGCACCTCCCCGAGGGCACCGACTTGGACCTGCTGGACCCTGAGCTGGTGGATGGGACGAATCAGACGGTCCGCCCCGGCGATGTGGTGGCGCTCGTCTCCGGCTCGTCGGTCTTCAGAGGGCGGGTTGCCGAGGTCACCGGGCCGGACAGCTTCCGCATTGATCTTGAACGGGAGCAATCACCCGGCATGCGCAGCATCCCGTCGTGGATCCGGGGGCGCTGCGAGGTGAAGATTTTCGACCAGGATGGCTACCTCCACCGGCTGGTGCGTTACGACGCGAACACCGGTGCGATGCAGGCGGCGGGCTTTCTGCCACTCTTCGGCAACTCGTGGCTCTACCTGTTCGGCTGGGCGAATGGCGGAGAGTTCATGAGCGAGGACGGGCGCGAGGTGCTGCTCGACTCGCCCGAGATCGTAGGGGCGCTGCAGTGGCTGACCGACGTGCACGATGCCATGGGGGGAATGGACGAGGTCCGGGCCTTCCAGATCGGCGCCGAGGCGGCTGGGCTTCACCCCTTCATCACCGGCCAGGTGGCCATGATGATAGACGTGGATGCGTTGCTGCAGACCATCGTGGCGCTTCGGCCCAACATGGCCTTCGGGCTGGTGCCCGCGCCGATTCCCGAACGCCGCATCGCGGAGGGGCACGAGCCGGTCGGCTGGGGCGGTGGTTTCGCTCACGCCATTCCGTCCACCGCAGAGAACAAGGAGGGCGCGTGGGAGCTGCTCCGCTGGCTCAGCTCCTTCGAGGCTGCCCAGATCATGGCAGAGGCGGAGGCGTCCTATTTCCGCGCCTCCGGCCGTACCTGGTTTCCCCGCCTGCACGCCAATCGCCAGGCGATGGATTGGCTCCGGGAGGAGTTTGTGGACGGGAACCCGGCCATCGGGGAGGACCTGCGCGAGGCCTACGCCACCTTCGCAGAGCTCCTGAATGTCACCCGCTACCGGCCGGTCACCCCTGTTGGCCAGCGGCTCTGGGCCGAACACGTCCGCGCCACCGAGGCAGCCGTCAACCACCAGCGTGAGCCCTACGAGGCGTTGAATTACGGGAAGAGGCAGGTGCAACGTTCGCTCGACGCCCTGCTGACACCACCCGAGGGGCCGCTGGTCCCCTGGAGGCTCCTAATCGGTCTATACGTTGGGGCGGTTCTTGCAGGAGCAGGAGTGCTCGTGTATGTACAGGAGAGGCGGCGGCGGCACAGCGGTGGCAAACGCGCCCGCTGGTTCGAGGGCTTCGTGTGCGCCTCGCCATGGCTGTTGGGGTTCCTCGTCTTCGGGGCCGGACCGATCCTCTTCTCGCTCATCATCGGATTTTCGCATTACGACGTACTGAACCCGGCCCGGTTCACCGGCCTCGATAATTATTGGGACCTGATGGGAACTCACTACGATGAGGCGAGGGAAAGCACCGAGTGGAACGACCCGCTGTTCTGGAAGAGTCTCTGGAACACGGCCTTCATGGCCATCAGCGTGCCGCTCACCATGGGCGTCGGGCTGGCGATGGCGTTGCTTCTCAACACGGGCATCAGGGGATTGAAGTTCTACCGGACGATCTACTACCTGCCCGCGGTGGTCCCCGCCGTGGCGGCCTTCATCCTCTGGTTCTGGATATTCGACCCGAACAGCGGCATGATGAACCAACTGCTGCGGATGATCGGGGTCAGCAATCCTCCGAACTGGCTGATAGATCCCGATTGGTCGAAGCCTTCGATCATTCTGATGATGGTGTGGGCTTCCGGCACCACGATGATCATCTGGCTGGCGGGACTGAAGGGTATCCCGGACACGCTCTACGAGGCGGCCGCGGTGGATGGCGCCGGCAGGATACGCTGTTTCTTCCACGTCACAATTCCGATGCTCACACCGTATATCCTGTTCAACGCGATCATGGGTCTGATCATCATCTTCCAGATATTCGAGCAGGCGTACATCATGACAAGCGGCGGGCCGGCCGACTCGACGCTCTTCTATGCCTACAAGCTCTTCAACGAGGCCTTCCGGTTCCTCAATTTCGGTACTGCAAGCGCCATGGCGTGGATCCTCTTCATCGTCATTTTCGCGATCACCATGCTGCAGCTCTGGGGCAGCAAGCGCTGGGTGCACTACGGAGGCTGACCGGTCATGGGCGGACGGAGAGCCAGGACAATCGAACGGTTGGTGACCCACCTGGTCCTCCTGGCGGGAGGGTTGCTCTTCATGCTGCCTTTCCTGTGGATGCTCTCCACGAGCGTCAAGGTCCCCCGCGAAATGGTGCGGGACAACCTGAGGCTGCTCCCCCGTGCGCCCACACCACAATGGAGCACCCCCTACCTTGACGTGGAGGAGTTCCGCCCGCCGGCAAGGCCCAGCGGAGTCCCGGAAGCCGTGTGGCAGGAGGCGGAGCCACTGCTGGAGGAGCTGGTGAGGAGGCGTATTTCCGCCTGGCAGCCACAAACTCCGGGGCCCGACGACAATCCGCCGCCCGCCGAGCTGCCAGCCGAGGAACTCCAGCAGGCCATGCGGAACGGACTCTTCGACCTGTTCGAGAGGCGCATGCGGGATGAGGTGCGCGCCACCGCCCAGCAATTCGCCGCCGGGGAAGGCCTGAAAAACCCCGGCTCACCGGAGGCCATCGAGGCCGGGGTGCAGGCGCTCGTGGAAGAGGCCATGCGCCTGATGAGCGAGGACGACATGCGTCAGGTCTTCAACGAGACCTACCGGCGCGTCTGCCTCGGCGACCTGCGCGTTCGGACGGAGGAGTATCAGTTCCTTGCGCTCCACACCGGCGATGAGTGGGAAGTCATCGAAGGGGATGCTGAGCTGATTCAACGGGCGGACAGCACACCGGACGTCCAGGAGGCGCGCATCCGTTTCCGCCCGGACGCGCAAACGGTCCGCTTTCAGCTCGCCTCAAACCCGGCGGAGGATTTCGATCCGACCAGTATAGACAGAGTCTCCGTCGGGTACCGCAGCGACGCTTCCTGGGCGCAGGTGGGCTTTGAAGTCTATCGCGCCGGAACACGGTATGTGGCCCCGACCACGATTTCCCTCTTCGAGCGCGAATGGATCGAGCAGGAGCTCCGCTGGCCGGATGAGCTGGAGAACCCGCTGGCCCGCAGGCTCCACCTCACGCTGCAGGAGGCCGGTCCGGCACCGCCCGGCGCACCGGACTTCGCCGTCATCGTCGAACTGACACGGCTCTCCCCCCTCCAGGCGTGGTGGGCGAAGGGCATTCAAAACTACTGGCAGTCTTTCCGCGAGGTGCCCTACGCGCGCTATCTGGCGACAAGTTTTTCCCTCGCCATCCTCAACATCGTCCTCGCGATCTTCTCCTGCACACTCGTGGCCTACGGTTTTGCGCGGCTGGAATGGCCTGGCCGGGACATTTGTTTTGTCCTGCTGCTCGCCACAATGATGCTCCCGCCCCAAGTGACCATGGTCCCCCAGTTCCTCATCGTGAGATGGGTGGGCTGGTACGACACGCTGATTCCTTTGTGGATTCTCTCGGCTTTCGGGGTGCCGTTCTTCATTTTCCTGCTCCGCCAGTTCTTCAAGACGATCCCGTCGGACCTCGAGGACGCCGCCCGGATTGATGGATGCGGCTTCCTTGCCGTGTACTGGCACGTGATGCTTCCACTCGTGAAGCCTGTCATCGCCACCATCGCCATCTTCACCTTCATGGCGAGCTGGAACAACTTCATGGGCCCGCTCATCTATGTGAACGATGACCGGCTCTTCCCCCTCGCGATGGGGCTGTTCCGCTTCAACCTGATCGTGGAGAGCATCGGCGGGAACATCGGCCTGATCATGGCCGCCTCCTTCATGATGATCCTGCCGGTGATCATTCTCTTCTTCTTCCTGCAGCGCTACTTCGTCCAGGGCATCACCCTTACCGGGACGAAGGAGTAGCCGGGAAGTGCGTGACCGGACCGGCACCCCGTCAGGCCGGCCGCCACCTCCGAACCACTTCCCACTTGAGTCTTCGGGGGTCCGGCGCATGACTCGGGACATCAACCCTCGAGGACGGAGGAACACCGTGCAACGCTCGCTTATTTCCCTGTGTCTGATACCGGTCTTTGCCGTGGCCATGCCACTATGGGCCGCGGAGGAGTCCGATCCAATGGAGGAAGCCACCCGCAACATGGAACGTGAGATTCTTGAGTCCGATGCGCCGGATGAAGTCTTCCACGATGCCGTGCTGGCGGCGATCCGCCAAACAGAGCGGGAACTCGAGGCACGAATCGGGTTTTTCTTCCGCGACGGCGGGACCGGGCTGGAGATCGGGCACAACCACAACGAGCTCTTTCATGCCGCCAGCACCATGAAGCTCCCTGTCATGATCGAAGTCTTCCGCCAGGCCGACCGTGGCTGGTTCAACCTCGACGACCGCATCCTCGTGGACCCGATGTGCCGGAGCATGCTCGATGGATCGCTCTTCGAGTGCGACTCACGCGGCTACGTGAATGAGCAACTGGGTGAACCGGTGACCATACGCCGGCTTGCCCGCGAGATGATGGTGGTCAGTGACAATCTGGCAACGAACCTTCTCATCGAACTCGTCACGCCCCAGCGCATCACCGCCAGCATGCGGGAACTCGGCGCGGAGGATGGTTTCGTCATCCGGGGACTGCAGGACAGTATGGCCTTTCGTGCGGGCATCTCCAACCGCATTACGGCGCGCGATCTGGTGGAGTTGCTGGACGCCGTGGAGAACAACACCGCTGCCAGCCCCGAATCCTGCGCCGAAATGCGAGGGATTCTCCGGGACCAGCACTACCGCACCCGTATCCCTGCCTTACTGCCGGAGGGAGTGCAGGTTGGTCACAAGACCGGTTCCATCACCGGACACCGGCACGACGCGGGAACGGTCTATGCCCCTTTCGGCACCTACCATCTGTCCATCCTTATTGACGGGTTGGGACCGGGGGTGGACGGGAACAGCGCTTCTGCGAGGTTGTCACGCTTCGTATACGACGGGCGGGAGGCACTTGCCGTAGCTCGCGACAGACAGGAGAGCAATTGAGCCGCCTGCACGCCCGGATCCTCGGGGAGGACGGCCGGCCAGCCTGGCAGGGCCTCTGGCGCCGCTCGAACCGGCACCTCGGCCTGCACTGGGAATGGCTGGACGCAGCCGCGGCGCGCGTGGGCCGCGCAATCCGGGTGGGTGTCTTCTCACAGGCCGATGACCTTCTGGCGGGCGCCTGCTTCGTGGAGCGGAAGCGGCTTGTGTTTACCGAGTGGCACCACCCCTCGCCGGTGCCCTTCGCGGGATTGCTCCTTGGCGGAAGCCCCCCAGCCGAGTCAGGCCTGAGGGAAATCCTCCAGGCTCTCTCCTGCCTTGTGAAAGCGCACACATCCTTGGCGGAGATCGTTTTCGAGCCCGGATTCGCAGATGTGAGGGGGTTGCTCTGGGACGGGTGGACGGCGCTCCCCCACTACAACTACGTCAGCCGCGTGGAGACTCCCGACGATCTGGAGACCCAGGCGGACAATGCCGCACGCCGGCAGGTCCGCAAGGCGCGCGAAGCCGGCTGCACCCTCCACTCGGGAGAAGAGTGCCTCGGACCGCTCCTGCAACTCTGGGAGGAAACACGCCAGCGCCAGCGCCTGCCAGCATACCACAATGCGCAGACGTTCGAGCTTCTGGCCAGCAGGTGGGGCCAACGGGACCAAGAGGATGAGGACGGAGTGCGGGTGTCAGTGCACCTTGTCCGTTCACCGGAGGGCGAACCGCTTGCAGGGGGCCTCATTGGCGAGGATCCCCAGCGCTGCTACTACCTGCTCGGCGCCTCCGCGGACAAGGCGGAGGGCACGGGCGCGCCGTCACTCCTGCACACGGAGGTGACACGCGTGCTTGCCGGAAGTCGCTGCCCCCTGCTGTATGATTGGGTGGGGGCGAATACCCCGCGAATTGCCCAGTTCAAGAAAAAGTTCAGGCCCGGCTTGGAGTACTACCACCGGGCCCGTTTCGAAACGAGAGCGCTTCGGACACTGAGAGGGCGTTGAAACGGCAGGCCGGGGGCTTGCTACTCGTCGCCGTCATCTCCGATGGCTTCGACGGGGCAGCCCTCCAAGGCGTCCATGCAGAGTTGCATCTCGGTCTCGTTCTCCGGCTGCTTGGACACGTAGGAGTAGCCCTTGTCCTCGTCCCGCTCGAAGTTGTCGGGAGCGGTGGCGCGGCACGCATCGCAGTCAATGCACTGATCGTCCACGTAGAACTTCCCTGGCACGTTTTCGGGAAGGATGTTCTCTTTGTCGGCCATCTTGTTCGATGATCCTCCAGTGGGAAGAAATGGGCTTGCCGCGGCAAGGCCTGTTGGACCTCGCATCCGAGGCTAGCCAGTCACCCGGACCGGGCAAGGGCCATTTCCACCCTTTCCCACCGGGTTTTTCTCCCGGAAGGAGGGGCCAAACCCATGCCACCCCTCGACTGGCTGAGGGCCTCCAGCCACACCTTGCGGCCACGGCTTGCACCTGAGGCCTATTCAACCCACTGCTTCGCACCAAAGAACCGGTACAAGTACACTGCCGACACGACGGTCAGGGTGAACAGGAAGACGCCCAGCAGGGTGCTTCCGAACAGCAGTTGGTGGCTGCCGAACAAGGCGGTGTAGATTCCGACCACCGACACAAGCCACGCCTTCACGTTCTTCCGGTTGAGGGGTGAATCGGATGCGGGCACCTCCGGACAGACTTCGGCGATGTGGCGCCAGCCCGGACCGCCGGGTCGTACCTGCCGGTAGAAGCTCTTCAGCTTCTCGATGTCAGTTGGACGCGTGAGCAGGGTCAGACCGAGCCACACGACGATGGAGAAGGGCACGATGAACAGGATCCGGAAGGGGAACTCGGCCAGGTTGTAGGTCTCCGAGACCCAGGCCACGAGGTGTCCTTCCTCGGGTGCACGTCCCTTGCGCTCCAGGTAGAATTCGCGTGCCTCCTGCTGCTCCTCCGTTGCCAGCAGGTCCTCGCGCTCTGTCGGTTCCAGTGCGAACCGGTACTGCGTCACTTCCATGCTGATGGCGCGATTGATGTAAGCCACCATGCCCTCGCGTTCGAGCACGTTGGCATACCATGACGGGACGTCGGCCGGCGGTGGTTCGCCTCTGTCCAATGCCCTGTTGTGGAGGTCCCCCCACAGGACCAGCTGCAGGGTCAGCGTGGCAGTGATCAGGGCCGCGAAGCAGCCGATCTCGCTCCAGGCACTCACCCGCCACCAGTACCAGCGCAGCAGATAGACCAAGCCGATGCCCGCGTTCAGCGAAGCGAACAGGAACCAGGCCGCGGCAATCGAGGAGAGGAACAATGTGACCGTGATGCCCACTGCCGCGACGACGATGGTGGCCAGGGTGGACGCCCAGACGTAATGCCGCTCTTGTGCGCCCTTGACGAGAAACGCCTTGTAGAAATCGTTCACGAGGTAGCTGGCGGAAAGGTTCACGTGCGTGCTGATGGTGGACATATAGGCCGCGAAGAAACTGGCCACCACAAGCCCCAGCAGGCCCGGCCCGAGGAAAACCCGCATCGTATAGATGTAGTTCATTTCGGGGTCGTAGGAGATGGCGCCCGGATTGATTTCCTGCTGTGCGGCAAGGTTGGGGAAGAGGACGACACCGGCAAGTCCCACGACCACCCACGGCCACATGCGCAGACAGAAGTGGGCCACGCCGTACCACAGATAGGCCACGGCGGCATCCCGCTCGCTTCGCGCGCCGATCATCCGCTGGGCCAGGTGGGCGCCACCGTCCGTGAAGCCAATCGCCCACCAGAAGATGAGCACGTATATCAGGAACCGCTCCATTGTCATGAGCGAGATGGAGGCGTCCAAGTCGAACCTGCCGGGGTCCAACTCGATGGCCGCGCGCAGGTCTGCCGCGCTTTCGAAAGGCACCATGGCCATCATCGCCGCCGCTCTGGGCTCGCCAAAACCGTCCCTTGCCGCCTCAATAAGGCCATGCATGCCGCCAAAATGGCCCGCCGCGACGATGGCCAGATAGATCGCACCCGACATGGCAATGAAGAACTGAATGAAGTCGGTGGCGACGACGCCCCAGAAGCCGCTCACCGCGCAGTAAGAGATGGTTACAAGGAATAGCACGAAGAGCAGCTTCACGGTGAGGACACGCGAAAGCCGTTGATCCTCAAGCTCGAGAAGGACGCGCACGGTGCGCACCCTGTCCGGCCGCAATTGATGCGTACCCGCCAGCAGCCGGTCCGCATCCAGTTCCGCCACGGCCTCGTTGCCCGGGAACTCCACCACGACTCCGCTGTTGGCAAGCCACTCGGCCAATTCCGCAAGGGTCATGTCTCCGAGCGCTTGGTCTGGTGTGAGGGCGCGGTCCGGGTCACCATCAGGGAGAAGAAGGAGGCGCTGGGCTCCCTCCGAGAGCGGGCCCGCTTGGAGAGTTAGCACGGCGCGCTGGTAGTCCGCGCCGGGATGCAGGGTGAATTCCGCGCCACGGGACGTCAGAAACCCGGTCCTCACCAGGAGGTGTTCCAATGGCCGGTCCACCGTCTCGATCCGGAAGTCGGTGGGCTCCAGAATACCCGAGACGATCTTCACCATCGCCAGGTTCACCCAGCCCATGATGATCGCGGAGTAAATCAGCGAGAAGTATATCGCCCGGAATCCCCGGAGGAAGCGCGCCGGCCGGCCGGAGTAACGAATATCAACGAACTCCGTGTCGGTGGTGAGATTCGCGCGCCGCCAGAGCCTGGCGTAGAAGAAAACGCCAAGCATCGTGATGAAGATCGCGTTCCACCAGAACCAGTTGCCGGAGATGCCTTGCGTGAAGACGAAGCCACTGATGGCCAGAGGAGTATCCGCGGCAAACGTCGTCGCCACCATGGACGTGCCCAGCAGATACCAGGGCATCTTGCCGCCGGAGGTGAAGAAGGAGGCGAGCGACGTCCGCGCCCGGCTGCTCAGGATAACACCGATGAGGACAGAGATGACCACATAGAGGACGACGAGTCCCCAATCAATCGTGGTCATCCGTCCGGTTGTCTCGTCGAACATGTCTCGCGGCGATCCTCTTGGGCGGAGTGCGGGCCGGCCTGTTCAGTCCTGACTGTGGCTAGGCGGAAGGGAATCCGGGGTCAAGCGCCGCCCTCACACGACGGGTGCGAGGTTGGCATCGAAGTCTCTCTGCGGCCGGGCTCTCCGCCACTCCTGCCTGTTTTGCCCTCTCTAGTAAATTGGGTCCAGCACCGGGTCAGCGATTCTTCTCAATTCCGGGAAGAGGCAGTATTCCTTCTCAGGAAGCCCCTCGCCGGTCTCAAGCCAGTGGCGGTGGCGTCTTCTCCACTCGGCCTTGAAGCGGCTTACTGCCTCGTCAAAGCTCACCTTCTGAACAGATCCATCCACTTGGACGTCCATCATGATGCTGGTCTTCGCGGCGGGAAGCTCGATGTAGTCCACGCCGTGCTCCGTGACCTCCCTTCCCTTGCCAGTCCGGATTCCCTTCAGGGTAATGAAGTATGGGACGGGGAAGAGCACCCTTCCGGGTTTCTTATGGAACTCCGGGTCGAGGGCCAACTTGAGTGTGCCTGCGCCCTCCATGCTGAGCTCCGCCGAGACGGGGCCGAACTCCGTCGGCATGGAACGGAAGGAGAGAGGTTCTCCCTCCCGCAACCAGGCTGGCGATATGCCGCTGAAAAGACGCAGCTCGCCACCGTATTCCATGACCAGCATATTGCGCAGGAATATCAGAAGCTCGGCGCTGCTCCAGCCGTGTGGGGACATGTTGAAGCCAAAGTCCCTGCCCCCCCAGGGGATCATGCGTGTCTCGAAGGTGGCATGCGTGGAACTCGTGTGCAGCAGTGCGTTGTAGAGATCTTCGATTGCAAGGGGGGTGCGCCCGGCAAGCATTTCAGTCGTCGCGATCCGGAAGGTCAGATAGTGATGCAGGAAGAGACCCTGGAAATAGGTCATGATGCCTTCGCGGTACTTGGAGCGGGCGACCTCCATTGTCTTCCGAACTGCGGAATCGTGCGGGCGGAGAGCCTCCGATGGATAGGCGGCCAGGAGGTTTCCCCAATCCTCCCCGTCAATATAGTCCAGGCCGGGCGGAATATAGTCTTCGGTCTCAGTCAGGAGGACGGAGAGGCGTTTCCTGAGTGACGCCATGATCTGCTCGTCAAGGTGGGCCGCTTCCTCCGCCAGTGTCTTGTGGCCGCACAGTGCAGCGGCGCGGGTAATGTTGCGGAGTCCGTGCAGTGCCCAGAAATTGTGCCCCGTAATGTGGCCGGAGATGGCCTCGTTGTCACCCGGAGTCGTTTCGGGGATGAGGCCCCACACGTCGCGGCGCACGGCGGCGGCCATCCACTCCACAGCGCGCTCACAAGCCGGCAGGACGCGGGCCCCGAAATTCCGGTCGCCAGTCAAGAGAATGTGCTGCCCGAAACCCCATAGGGTCTGGCCGATGCCGTCGTATTGACCACCCTGGGAGACGAACAATCCGTCCGGGCGCTGCCAGCCCAGGAAACGCAGCAGGACCTCCTCCGCTTCCTGATGGCGGCCGAAAATGTCATACGCCCGGGCGATGAACGAGGCGTCCCTCAGCCAGAAGGTCCCGTACTGGAACCTGTTCACCTTCTGAACGATCTCGCCCTCGATGCGGTCCATGGCCGACAGGTCCTGGACGAGGCAGGCCTGCCACGTGGCCTGGACCTTCTTCTCGGGATACTGGATCGCCGGTTTCCCCTCGAAATGGCGCCTCCAGAAGGAATGGATGAACTTGTGCCGCTCGGGGAAGGAGGACTTCACGGCGTCCTCGAGCAGGGGCGAATCGAGGGGCAGCCTCTCCGCCGGCATCACGAAGTCCACGTGGAAGCTTTCTCCCGGCTTCAGGTGCTCGTGCCAGACACACACTCCGCAGATCGTTGACTGAAGAGCTGAGTGCCGTCTGTTGTAAGGCCGGTACCCCTGAACAAAGGAGAAGAGCGTATCATCGAACTCGGGCTCGCTCTTCGCATCGAAGCCGTACATGAGGTTCCCATTCCGGGAAACCATGTGCCCCGTTTGGAAGTACCTCCACTGGGGGTCGAACGTCTCGAAGAAGAGGTCATCCTCGAAGAAGAAGCGGTGCTCGCGGGGTATGGACCCAATGTACTCTGAATAGCTGTTGTCCCCGATGCCCCATGGGTTCTGCGAGGGGGGAGTGAACCGGATCCCCGCTCCGAGATAGGCGACCCGGGGTTGCTGTGACAGGTTCCTTACCACCACCCGGCTGTGGAGCAGCAGTCTGGCGGGGGCCTGCTTCTCCATAGGGGCGGCGAAATGCGTGAAGGCGTAGGAGATGCCTTCACGTGCGGTCTCAAGCGTGTAGACGGGTGAACGCGGGTCCTCGAGGGAGCGCTTCCGGGACCGGAGTTCCGCCGGCGGGTTTCCCCCAAGGAGGACCAGCTCCCCGATGTTGAGGGAGTAGGGATGCCCGTCCGCGGTGAGCTGGAAGAACTCCCGGCACTTGGGCCAGCTCATTTGGTCGGTGGGACGCGCGAAGTAGCAGAACTCCCCGGGTTCCTCGTCCTTGTCCGGGTCGAACATGGGTACCGGAGTACGCAGCGCCCGATCCCGTATATAGTATTTGGACACGTCAGGACCTCCAATCCAGTTTCGCCTGCCCTTTGCCGGCGCTGCGTGACCTCGCGCGCCTCAGGGGGGTGGCAGGCCCACCCTGTTCTTCAATTGATCTCCCAGCCATCCATCCCTCTGTGCACGGGACCTGAATAGCCGGCGGCACCGCGCAATGGGTCGCCGCCCGGTCCTGCAAGATAATACTCAGGGTTCGTCACGTTCAGGAAGTCCACATCAGACGGATCCACGGAGAGGAACTGCGGGTCGGCCACAAGCACGTCCAGCAACTCCGCGCCGGCGGGCATGCCCTCCTGAAGCTCCTCGTTGAACTGGAAGGGGCCGCTGAGGACGATGGCACTCCGCTCGAAAAGGAAGGAACCGTCGGAGCTGTTGGTTCCGACCGCCAGCGTGTTTGCCGTGTCTGCCGGGTTACCATTGCCGGCGAATATCGAGCCCAGTGCGCGATGGGTGCCGGAGTGCCCGGCAGGGAGGTGAACGGCCTCTCCACCGTTGTTGGCGAAGGTGACGTTCTGAAACGTATAGCTCTCCTGCGAATCATTCGAAGTCAACCCTCGGCCGCTGTTGTTCGCCACCATCACCCAGGAGAAGGACTTCTCACTGTCTTCCGTGGAGGTGGTGGTCACCTGAATGCCGTTCATGTTCTCGTTGTTGATGATCCTTACGGGACGTTCCTCGCTCCCCTCAATGCGGAAGATCGCTGGTACCCCCTCGTTGCCGCCGGGCTGGATCGCAGCGCGCTCACCTCCAGTGATGTTGACATTATAGGAAACGACGCAACCCTCCCCGATGACCCACTCCGAGCCGGGAGCTCCATTCATGAAGCCCCGAATGCCGTACCCACCCGTCGTGGTCTCTCCCGCGATCATTCCGGACACGACGACGTCGCGCATGTGCAGCCGGTATATTCGTCCCTCCCCGATTTCCGTGGAGCGGACCTTGACGGCGTTCCCGCGGAAGCTCCGCACGGGACCGGGGTTGGCCGGGTCCAGGCCTGGGTCTTCGAGACCATCGAGCGATGCCACCGGTCCATCCGCACCGTCGTTTGAGGAGATCAGCAGGTTGCGCAGCAGAATGTCGTACCCGAGCGGGCTGTCCGGGTCCTGAACATCCAGCACGCGGAAGGCAGTCTGGCCCGTTCCGCGTGCGGGGAGGATGACCATGTCCTCGATGACGCTGCGCCCCTGTCGCTGCAGCACGATCGCGGACCACCCGGTTGCTTGGCTCAGGAGCACCGGCCGGCGAAGACTATCCGCAGTGAGTGCAAAATCGTTATCGAATAGACAGTCCGGAATCGTGATGGCACTCTCGGTGAACGGGCCGTCCGAGAGCAACCGTATGTGCACCGGCGTATCGTAGCCGGCGGAAAGGGTGGTGGCGGCGGAAACCGCACTGCGCACCGATTGAAAGGCGGACTTGGCGGGGTCGTGGTGCACCCCAAGGTGTTGATTCGGGTAAAGAATTGGAAAGGCATTTCGCGGGGCCGAGGGAGGGACCTCCCAACCATCATCGGAGCTGCCCCCCCGCACACGAACCCGGGACACCAGCACCTCTGCCGGCCACTGGCCGGTTCCAAGAGCCTCGATCCGGACGTGGTAGTCCTGCACATCCGAGAGCGTGGTACCACCGTCAGGGAGACGCTCACGTAAGACCTCCACCGGCCCGATCAACCCTGTGATCTCAATCTCCGAGGACTCCTCAATGTGTTCCATATGAAATCTGTACTGCTGGGGAGCCAGCGGGTCTGTGCCCATATTGGTGAGGTTGATGGGATCGGTTTCCTCCTCGCCGACGGACCCGGAGGCGAGCCAGGACCCGGCGCCGCTTCTGGAAAGGCTGAGCACGGCTGATTCGGCGCCGAGAGGACCGCCCCCGGACCCGAGAGCGAAACGGAACCCCTGCGGGGACGTCCGGAATATCCGCGCGTCCATGTCAAAGACGAGATGATTTCCGTCCGAGGCAAGGGGTGGCAGGGAAAGGGTACTTTCGAAGCTGGCCGAGGACATGACCTGCCAATGATAGCGCCCTCCCATATAACGCAGCCGTGAGGCCGGCTGCCCGTCCTGACCGGGGGGCGTTTGGATATTGGCCTCGAGTTGCTCCGAAAAGCCGAGCATGTCCTCGGAGTCAAAAAGAACACCTGCATCATCAGGAGAGGCCTCTTTCACCTCGCCATCGCCGGTCCAGAGTAACTCGGCGAAAACAGGCCGGTGATCAGAGGCCACCTCAACAAGTGGATCGTCCGGCACGTAGGTGGCCACTGCCTTGAAGCGGGGATCCGCCATGATGTAGTCAATCCGCCAGAACGGATCCGGATTTCCGAAAGTGTGCCCCGGCTCCACCCCGTGGCGGCGGTAATTGTCCGTGAAGCCCGCCTGCTTGAAGTTGCGCACGACGGAGCCCGAGGGCTGTTCGTTGAAATCGCCGATGATGAGTACAGGTCCATCCTCCAGCTCTTCCGCCAGCGCCAGGATCTCGTCCACGTGCCGCAGACGCTCGGGGCTATTCAGCCCCAAGTGAGTGCAGAAGACATGCAGGGGGCCACCATTCCACTCGACGGTGACGCGAAGGACCCCGCGTTGCTCGAAGTCAGGAGTCTTCGAGAGCAGCGTATTCTCCGAGGAGAGCACCGGCAGGCGAGTCAGGATGGAGTTTCCATAATGGACAAACCCGAACACGGAGAAATTTCTGCCGTGTATGGACGTCCACTCGGAACCTAGATGCCCGGCAATCTGAGCGTCCGTGTGGTGCCCACCGTAGAAGGGGTTGTTGTGATAGACCTCATTGAGCCCAACAATGTCCGTGACCGAGGGGCGGATGACATTCGCAATGCGGGAGGGGCTGTATGTTCCATCCTCGCCTTCTCCATAATGAATGTTATACACGCCCACCCGCAGAATGGGGTCGGCCTGCGCGGGGGCTCCCGCCAGGAGAATCCCTGCGACGGTCAGCACGGCCAGGCATGGAACTAGAGCGCGGGACCATTTCATGGCAGCGAGGAAGGCCCTTCTGAGTGGTTACTATTCCCGGAGAAGACGAAAGCGGTTCCCTGTTGGGCCCGGGGCCGGACGGGATCATCGCCCGGCCCCGGTTTTGCAGTACTACGGGTTTTCTGTGGCGTTACACGAGGCTCAGTAGAGCGTCCAATCCGACACCGATGTCGGCGGAGGACCCGTGTACTCACCCGCACCACGGAGCGCCTCGCCACCAGGGCCGGCCGCGCCGTAGGCTTCGTTGTTCACGTTGATGAAATCGGCGCTCGATGGATCAAGGGAGCCGAATTCGGGATCAGCAGTGATGGAGTCCTCGAAGACGAGGTAGTCGGGAGTGTCGTCCAGCATTGCACTGTTGAAGCTGTACGGACCCTCCATGACGACGGCGCTGTTCGTGAAGGTGAACGACCCGTCGTCCTCTTCGCTCGTCAGGATGGACAGCACATTCTCCGCGTCCTCGCTTCCGTTGCCCGCAAAGATGGAATCCACCGCACTATGAGCGGCAACGTAGGCCGGGGAGAGATTGACGGCTTCAAGTCCGTTGTTGGCGATCGTCACGTTCTCGAAGCTGTAGATTTCGTCCGAGTCCTGGGACCAGAAGCCCTGCTGGGTGTTGTTGGCCACTACCAGCCACTTGAACTCCTTGATGCTGTCCTCGATGTTCGTTGCGGTGACGTGGATGCCATGGTAGTTGGTGTTGTTGATGATCTTGACCGGCTTCTCCTCGGTGCCTTCGACACGGAAGATGTCCACCGCGCCCTCGTTGCCGCCAGGCTGAAGGGCACCGCGCATCGACCCGGAGATGTTCGTGTTGTAGGAAATAACGCAGCCTTCGCCGATGACCCACTGCGACCCGGGTGCGCCATTCATGAAGCCACGGATGCCGAAGCCGCCGGATGCCGTCGCGCCATTGACCATGCCGGAAACAATCACGTCACGCAGGACGAGGCTGTAAACCTGATCTGTCTCGGTGGAACGGACCTTGATGGCGTTGCCGCGGAAGCTCACCACGTCGCCGAGGTTGTTCGGATCGAGCTGAGGATCGGTCAGGCCGTCCAGCGAGGCGACCGGCTGGTCGTTCCCATCGTTGGAGGAGATCAGAATGTTCTCCAGCAGGATGTTGTATCCATTCAGTGCGTTGGCTATATTGAAGACTCGGAAGGGGACGGATGTGGGAGCGGGGGCCTCGGACCAGGGGAGGAAGATAAGGTCGCGGATGGTGAGGTCACCGTTCTTCTCCACGTTGATCGCAGTGAAGCCTGTGGTCTGAAGGATGACAATCGGGCGGACGCCAGGAGCGGCTTCGATTGTCAGCGGGTTATTGTTGGGGTCGCCCGTGATTGACCAGGATATCTCGAGGAAGGGGCCTTCGTCGAGGATGGTGATGACGTCGGGCCCTGTGGCATCGGTCTGGACCGCCGCCAGGGCCTCCTCAATGGTCTGGTAGTCACCCTGACCTGGTTCCGAGTGAACGGTTACGGATTGCGAGAGGGCAAAGGCCGGGAGGACCAGTATCCCCGCGGCAAGCATCAAACGTCGGAACATCGTTATAGCCTCCTTGGCTTGTTGTGATGGCAGAGAGGGTTCATGCTTCCTTGGGTTGCGGGTTCGTGTCTCAACAGTGCTCCGCCGTTCAGGGGAGGGTTCCGATTGAGGGAGGAGTTACTCGACGTAGCCGGGAACGGTGGGCCGGCTGCCGTCCTGATTGCGCTGCGTCCGCCAGATGTCGCCGACGCTGATGGTTCCGTTGGTCGGGTCATAGATGCGCATGGACTCTGTGGGAGGCTGCCGCAGGTAGATATCCCGGCGCGTGCCGTCCGGCCCGCCGCTCCAGACCCGCCATCCTCCGTAAGCCTGCTGGAAAGCCTCGCGGATGGGCTCGCTGGCGCTACCGTGCACGGAGTTGCTGTAGAGGTAGTAGCGATGCCGGGGGTTCCGGCTCGTCTGGATGATGTCGCTTCCCTCCGCGATTGGCCGGCGGACCTCAAAAAAGGGGTCCTGCGGGATGCTCGTGATGTAGGAAACGGGCGTGGTGATCGAGTTGCGGAAGGAGAAATGGAACTCGTTCAGGGACCCCGGCGCCGACCCAAACGCGGGGTGCCCCGGAATCCATGGGTCCCTGACCGCACCGGTGGTCTGCTCGATCAGCGCATGGAGTGGGTAGTGGTTGTGGTCAATGTGATAAGCCTCAATCGCTGTCGCGAGGACCCGGAGGTCGGATCGCACGCGGGAGACCTTCGATCGCACCTGTGCCTCCAGGAAGTTCGGAACGGCGATGGCAGCGAGGATGGCAATGATGGCGACGACGATGAGAAGCTCGATCAGGGTAAAACCGCGCGTCTTGCGGATCATCGGGCTATGCTCCTTGGCTTGCGTTTCCGGTGGAAGACTGTGACCGGACCAGGCGGTGAGAGGTGACTGGAAGTCCTTTCCACTGCCCGGTGCGGATCCCCCTTTCCTTTGCACCGTTTCAACAAGTGGACTCCAACTCCGCCCCCCGGTCAAGTGAATTTTGTCGGTTTTTTGTTAAGATCGTGCGCCAGCTCTGACTTCGAGAAGCCAAGGGGCGGACACGACCCGCATGCCCCGTGACCAACGCCCAAAACCACTGAAAATAGGCGTGTTAGACCCTACTTCTGGTGTCTTTTACGCTGTACAGGACCCCGACAGCCGGCATTTCGACCCGACATTATCCACCCGCAGGTTGGAAAAGCGGAGCCCAATCGGGCTCACCACACGGTTTCCTCTTGCCATCCACCTGACAATATTTGTATCTACAAGCCGCACGAAGGGAGGTCGTCCGTGGACCGATCAGCAGAGGATCATCGCCTGAGTACCGGGATTCCGGAGCTGGACGGTCTCCTGGAGGGTGGCATCAGGGCCGGGTCGCTTGCGGGACTCGTGGCTCCGACCGGAGCAGGCAAGCGTGTGTTCGCCGCCGAATTCCTGCTCTCGGCCGGAAGAATGGACGGGCAGGCCCTGTGGATTGATCTGCTTGGTGGTGAGGAGGGGCAGCTTCCTCCCGGAATAGACGACCGGTTCCGGGCATCAGAGAAGTCCGGCCGGATCCGACTTGTGAACGCTGACCCGGAGGACCTGGCCCCCGAACCGCTCCTCGAGCTGCTGGCCGGAGCTCTTGATCCATCGCCTTGCCGCGCCGTGATCGCAGGGGGAGACATGCTCGCGCGGCTTGGTGACCCGATTCTCCCGCTCAGGGTCTATCGCATGCTCAGGAAGAAGGGGGTCACGGCGTATGTGCTCTTCTCCGGCATGCAGGGAGACCACCCGGCCCGGCATTTTCCCCCGGAGACACTCGAACCACTCAACTACCTGTTCCGCTGTTTCTTCGATTTTGATGGCGAGGGTCAGCGCCGCCACCGCTTCGCGGTCGAGAAGGCCACGCCACCCTCACTCATGCCCGCCCTGCAGGCCTATACCATCACAAGGGACGGCATCGCATGGGGGAGCGAGACAGCCGCGGCTCCGCCCTCTCCCGTAACCTATCAGCCATTGCCGCCCGCCGCCGTCCCGGCCACGCCCGAACTCACGGTTTTTCCCGAACTGTATTACTGCAACGAGCAGAGCGAGCGCATCGTCGCACGTCGGCTGAAGGAACTCAACCGCCAGCGGGACCGCTGGGACATCAGCCCTCACCCACAACGCATTCACAACAGCCTGCAGTACAACCGCCTCTTCGAGGCATTCCGCGCCGGTGAACACGTGGCGGACATGATGATCGTGGACATATATCGTCTGCGCGAGTGCATCGAACGCGGCCTGATCCACCCGCTTGATGACTTCGTGGACGAGGAATGGGAGCAGCAGTTCCTTCCCGTGGCCCTCGACCAGTGCCGCATCAACGGGTCTCTGTGGGCCATACCCCACTGGGTCAACTCCGGCGTAATGATCTGCCGGGAGGACCTGCTCCAGCGCCACGGCCTGAAGCCGCCCTCAACGTTCGACGAGCTGGTGGACGCCTGCCAGTTCCTTCTGGGCAAGTCACGCAAATCAGGCATGTCCGGCTTCGGTTTCGCCGGCGCGATTGCCGAAGCACTCAGCTGCAATTTCCTGGAGTTTCTATGGAACAGCGGCGGGGACGTCTTCGATGAGATGGGGCACCTGCGCCTGCGGGACGAGGCCGCCGTGACCGCACTGACGCGAATGACCAAACTCATCCACGACTGGGGCATTTCACCGCCGGATACGCCCGCGATGAGTGAGGCCGACGTGACCCGGCGGTTCCGGCAAGGCAACCTCCTGTTCCTTCGCAGCTGGCCGAATCACCTTGCCGGGTCCGGTGCGGACCCGGCCCACACCGCCGCGCACACCTCCCTGGCGCCGTTGCCGTCCGCCGAAGGGGCTCCCTCGCGCGCAGTCATCGGGGGGTTCTGCTACGTCATTCCCCGCTCGGTCGCGGACCCGCAGTTGCTCCTGGACTTTCACCGCGAGTTCCACTCGCCGGAGACCATTGAGGCGATCTCACTCCACGGCTGGACCTGCCCTCCCTTCCGGTCTGTCTACACGAACAGGACCGTATTGCGGCACCGCCCCTATTACGAGGGGCTTCCCGAACTGCTGGCCCGGGGCCGCGGCCGCGGTTCCATCCCGTACTACCACCGGCTGACCCCCACGTTGCGTGAGCAGGTCAACAGGGCTCTCACCCGCGGCAAGGAACCCGAGGCGGCGCTCGAATCCATAGCCCACGCCTTCGGGCGATACACGCTGCGTCAGTCCGAAGCCAACCGGCTGCGCGATGCCTTGGACTTCGTGCGGACCCATCTGGAACGCGAGATCTCCCGCGATGAGGTGGCCCGCCGCTGCGGCGTGAACCCGACCTACTTCTCCACACTGTTCAAGGAACTCACCGGGACCACCTTCAGCCGCTACGTGAACCAAGAGCGCATCCGTAAGGCCCGCCGGCTCCTCGAGACGTCCGAACAGCCGGTGGGCGAAGTGGCCCGCAAGGTTGGTTTCTCCGACCCAAGCTACTTCTCCCTGGTCTTCCGTGATCACACCAAGATGACGCCGGGGCGCTTCCGGGAGAGCGCACGGGAACGGAGGTCGCACCACTGATTGCGCTGTGGTTGTCAAAATTGAATTACGGGTGCTGTGTTTTGTCTTGCCCGCCTGCCGCAACCGGTTACAAGCATGCCCGTGGATACACGAGGGGCAGACCTCCCCACAGGACGGAGAATCGAAATGGCCAGAAACGAAGAGCTTTACAACGCAGTCGCCGCCGGCAAACGCCGCGACGTGCAGCGCATCGTCCAGGAGTGTTTGGACCGGGAGGGCGATGCCTTGGAGCTGCTCAATGAATCCATGATTCCCGCCATGCAGGAGGTGGGAGAGAAATTCTCCCGTGGTGAGGCCTTCATCCCGGAGATGCTCGTGGCGGCACGCGCCATGCAGGCCGGCGTGAACCTCATCGAGCCGATCCTCGTCAAGTCCGGCCACAAGGCCACCGGGAAGGTGTGCATCGGGGCAGTGAAGGGCGACCTGCACGACATCGGCAAGAACCTCGTCGCCATCATGCTCCGCAGCGCCGGTTACGAAGTGATTGATCTCGGCACGGACTGCGACGTGGACAAGTTCCGCGAGGCGGTGGAGAAGCAGGGTGCCCAGGCGGTCCTGGCCAGCGCCCTCCTGTCCACCACGATGAGCTATATGGAAAAGCTGGTGGAAGGTTTCCGCGACCGGCCGGACATTCCCGTGATCATTGGTGGAGCCCCCGTAACCGAGGAGTTTGCCGAGCAGATCGGCGCCGCCGGATACGGGAAGGATGCAGGGGCGGCCGTGCACGCCGTACGCCGGCTTGTTCCCGCCTCGGCCTGATGCTCCGGGTCGTCCTCGGTGATGGGGAACGGCTCCTCGAGGCAGAACCCGACCGCAAGCTGACCGGTCTGCTGCGCCGGGAAGGGCTTCCCCTGAACACCCGCTGCGGCGAGCGGGGTGTGTGCCGCGGGTGTGAGGTGGAACTCGTGGAGGGTGAGTTCCGCTGGCTGGATGGCGATCCCATTCGCAGGGGAAGCGAACCCCTTGTTGTGCGCGGCTGCCAGACTGCCATGGCGTCCGCCAATGGCACCATCCGCGCCCCCCATCGCTCCTTGCTCGAGAGCGAGGCACAGATAGACGAGGATTTTGTTACGCACGAGCCGCACTTCTCGCCGGCCGTGCGCCGCTTCCGGTTCCACTCCCCGCTGCCGGGACTCGATAATCCCCTTACACACAAGGCCCGCTGCCGGGTGGCGCTCGCCGCGCAGGGAGAGACGCGTCCGATCGCGTGGACGGTGTCAGCGCTGGCGGAACTCGGCCAGGCCCTCGACCATCAACCGGCGGAGGGCGTGGTCCTTGACTGCCACGCAGAGGAGGACCGGCTCCACCCCATCCGGGTGTTCCCCGCCGTTGAGGAAAAAAGTCGGCTTGGGCTTGCGGTGGATGCGGGCACGACGACCGTGGCGGCGCTGCTTGTGGACCTCGCGGACGGGCGGATCCTGGCACGCGCCAGCCGCTATAATCAGCAGATCCGCCGGGCAGACGACATTGCCTCGCGTATCGGCCGCGCCGCGACACAGGCAGGCCTGGAGGAGCTTCGCACCCTCCTCGTGGAGGAAACCATCGCATCGCTGGTGCGCCGGCTGCTCAATGAGGCGGAGGCCACACCGGAGGACATTCTTTCCGTTGCCATCGCCGGCAACACCGTCATCGAGCACCTTGCACTCGGGCTTCCCGTGGAGAGCATCGGGCGCATCCCCTTCACGCCGGTCGTGCGCGATTTCCCCTCCCTGACGGCTGCGGAGGCAGGTATCCCGGCACATCCGCGTGCCACCGTGCAGGTGCTCCCCTGCGTGGCCGGCTATATCGGCGGGGATATTGTGGCGGATCTATACGCTTCCGGGGTCCTGAAGTACCCCGGCGTGTCCATCCTGATAGACATTGGCACGAACGGGGAGATCGTGCTGGCCCGGGAGGGAGAGCTCCTTGTCTGCGCGACCGCCGCCGGGCCCGCCTTCGAAGGGGCAGGCATCCGTCATGGCGTGCGTGCCGCGCCCGGGGCCATTGAGCACGTACGACTTGGCCGCGATGGAGTGACCAGCCGGCTGGTCATCGGCGGAGGCAAGCCCAGCGGGCTTTGCGGCTCTGCGATCGTGGACTTCGTCTCGGAAGCCTTCCGGGAGGGCTTCCTGGGCCCGCTTGGGCGCTTGGACTTGGAGAGGTTGCGCTCGGCCGGGCTGTACAGGAAGGCCGGCAGTGCCCACCGCCCGCTGCACGCCTTCCTGCTGGCGGACGGAGAGGACACCGCCAGCGGGGAGGACATCCTCGTCACCGAGTACGATGTGGCGGAGGTGCTCAAGGCAAAGGCCGCCATCCAGGCCGGTATGCGGACGCTCCTGCGGCAGGCCGGGACCGGCTGGGACAAGGTGGACCACCTCATCCTCGCCGGTGGCTTCGCCCGCCACCTTGACATCGAGAGTGCCATTGCCCTGGGACTGCTCCCCGACCTGCCGCGCAACAGGTTCCGCGTGGTGGGAAACGGGTCGCTGGCGGGCGCATACCTCACGCTGACCGAGGCAGAGGCGCTCCCGTCGCTGCGGGCACTCTCGCGCATCCCGCGTGTCCTGGAGCTGAACACCGTGCCGGAATTCGAAGACGAGTTCGTGGAATGCCTCGCCATTCCCCACCTTGACGGGGAGGACTGGCTCCTCTCCACCGAAGGGGAGCCCGTATCGTGAGGCTGAAGCTGTTGAGCTGCGAGGTCTTCCACCGCGAGATGTGCGCCGTGGCGGCCAGGTCGCCAAACACGGTGGACATGAAGTTTCTGCCCAAGGGTCTGCACGACCGGGGTGGTGCCGTCATGCGCCACGTTCTGCAGGAGTGTATAGACGAAGCAGAGCCGGAACCGGCTGAGGCAGTGGTTCTGGGATACGGGCTTTGCAACAACAGCCTCGCGGGTCTGCGTGCTGCCGGGAAACCGCTCGTGGTGCCACGGGCCCACGATTGCCTGGCGATCCTCATGGGAGGGCGCGAGCAGTTCTCGCGCTACTTCGAGAAGAACCCGGGCACCTACTTCCTCAGCAGCGGCTGGCTCGAGCGCGGCCGGACTGCCTCCCAGCCCGCGTCGGCGGGCGGAAGTGCGACACGCGGCGCCTTCGGAATGAGCTGGGAACAACTCGTTGAGCAGTACGGCGAGGAGAACGCTGCGTACCTTGTTGAGCAGGAACGGGAGAGCACCGCACACTACGACCGTGTGGCCTTCTTCCGCATGGGCGTGGACCCGGACGACCGGTTCGAGGAGGAGGCCCGCGGGGTGGCGGAGGAGAAGGGCTGGTTGTTCACGCTGCTTCCGGGCAACCTCCGCCTGCTCCAGGCCCTGGTGGACGGGGACTGGCCCGACGAGGACTTTCTGACCGTCCCGCCGGAGCATGAAATCGGCCTCACCTACGACGACAGAATCATCCGCGCGGTTCCGCCCTCCGGCTAGACGGGAACGCTTGCACTCCCGCGGAAGGATGGCTTGAATGCACACTTCCAACCGCTCCCGGAGGAAACAACCGTGTCCCAGCCGTCCCTTCCCGAAACCATGCGCCGCCTGATGGAGGTCCCCACCGCTCCGTTCCGCGAGCAATGGATGGCAGAGGAAGTCCTGCGCGCAGCTGCCGGCATGACCGGCGTGCAGACAGAGACGGACAGATTCGGAAACATCATCCTACGGCTGCGCCGCGGCGAACCGAAGGCGCCACCGCTCGTTTTCGTCGCACACCTTGACCACCCGGGGTTCCTCTTCGATGGGGATGCACCGGTGCGCCGCGAGGGCGGCTTGTACCTCATGGAGGGAGTGTTCGAAGGCCGTGTGCGCACGTCCTACTTCACCGGGGCGCCCGTCCGGCTTTTCCGTGGAGCGGACGACGCGGGAATTCCGGGAAAGGTGGCGGAGATCACGGAGGAGCGCCCCGAGCCGGACAACCGGCATGCGGTGATCGAGACCTCCGAGGACCCGTCGGGGGCCGTTCTTGGCATGTGGGACTTCCCGGCGTTCGCGGAGGAGGCGGGCGGCCTTGTCGCAAGCCGCGCCTGCGACGATCTGGCAGGGAGCGCGATTCTGCTGGAGGCATTGCGCCAGGAGGCGGCGGACACGGGCGGCCCCGTTGATCTTACAATTGTCTATACACGTGCGGAGGAGTGCGGTTTCTGCGGCGCCCTCTGCCTTACGGAGGCAAGACCCTTCCCCCATCTACTGCCGGAGGACGGCCTCTTCATCTCGGTGGAGACGAGCGGTGAGACTCCAGCGGCCCGGGTGGACGAAGGCGCCATCGTTCGCGTTGGCGATCGGACAAGCACCTTCGACGGCAAGGCTGCCGACGAGCTGTGGGCGGCAGCCAGGGAGAGCAATCTTCCCGTGAAGCGTGCGCTCATGGACCGGGGCACCTGCGAGGCCACGGTGTTCGCCCGGGCGGGACTCCGCGCCGCCGCCGTGTGTATTCCCCTTCGCAACTATCACAACATGGACGTGGAGGCGGAGCGAATCGCTCCCGAGATGGTCTCCCTGAGGGACGCGGCGGCGTTGCTCTCGCTGGTCCGCACCTTGGCGCGGCGGCACGGCCGCGGCCTTGCCAGCGAGCCGGTGGTCAACCAGCGCTACGCCCTGTTTCTCGATAAGGGGCGCCGTCTTCTGAGCCGCTGAGTGGCGAACTACAGCCGTCGGCGTCGGCCACGTCGCCATCAAGGCGCGGCACAATGTCCAGCCGCAGGTTCACGACGGTCAACGAGTCCGGCTCGCCCTCGCGGGACGTCCAGAATCGCGTCCAGTCATCTTCGATGAAACGCAGTTCGAAGCTCTCGTCGAGAGCCAAAGCGGTCCGAACCGGCTGGAAGGCGAGCTCCACGATGAGGTCCCGGATGGCGTTGCGGGCCCATGCGTCCTCCGCGACCAGTTCTTCCGGATCACCATGCGGTTGGCGCAGCCGGACCTTGTCCACGGCGGGAATCACTTCGCCACTTTCCGCGATCAGCCTGTCGCCACTGCTCAGCACCGAGAGCCGGATACCGTAGTGCCCCCCGCGGGAGTGGGTCGAGCGCGACAGGTCCACGAACACGACGCCGTGAGGCCCACCGAGCGCCTCCAGGACCCCGGTGTTAAGGTCCAGATGGAAGGCGCGGTTATCGTCCACGCCGAAGCCGAATGGCGTCCGTGTCTCCTGCTGCGCCACGATCAGACGCCCCAGCCGGCCCCGCGTGAAGATGTGCTGGTCGGTCAGACCCTGATCGAGGAACCCAATGCCGGGAGCAATCCTGACACCCTCGGCAGTGTCGGCCTCGCGCCTGATTCCATGCGCCAGGGCATCCCTGCTGGTGCCGTCCACGATCATCGGGTCGCTCAGGATCGCTGCACCCGCCGACGTGCCGGCGATGAAGCCATCCCGCTCCAGCAGTTCCCGCAGCGCCCGGAGCCCGCGCGTCTCCCGTCCCTCGGGGAGGAATGCTGCGGTGACACGCGCCTGATCGCCGCCGGTGAAATAGACGCCACTGTGCTGCCCGATAGCCTCGGCCACGACATCACTGTCGGCGGCCTCCGGGTCTCCTCCGGGCACGTCAATGACCGCGGCGCGATCCTCGCCAAGATGCAGGTTCAGCCGCGCAGCCTCCGCCCGGCCCGATTCCTCCGGGGAGCCGCTCGCCGTGGGCAGCACTCCCACCGTGCCCTCATCCGACAGCATGACGAGGCGCTCGTACACCTCCGTGTTGTGCGGCTGGAGGCTGCCTCCTATGACGACAAGGTGCCCGTTGCTCACCTGCCGCGGCGCGCAGGCGGAGAGGACAAGCAGCGCCGCAAGCAACAGCGCTCCCCCACCGAGCCTCGCCTGCCAGCTTGCCAGTCCACTCGAACCCATGTCGCCTTCCTCCGAAAATCGGTGTGGGTGCATTCGATTGGCGACAGGCCATCCCACCGGGCTGCAGAGAGCAAGGACGAACTCGGGAAAACGCGCGGCTGCAGCGCGCCACCCTTCCTGCTTGCCGGGCGTGAGGGTTCTGCCGCCGAATGCCGCTTCAACGTTCCGGAGTGGCACCCGCCATGACCTCCACGAAGAGCCGCATTATTGTCCACGTTGATATGGACAGCTTCTTCGTTTCCGTGGAGCGGCTGCACGATCCCTCACTGCGCGGCGTGCCGGTGGTGACCGGAGGGTCCGCTGCGGGGAGGGGTGTCGTCTCCTCCGCCAGTTATGAGGCCCGCGCCTACGGAGTCCGTTCGGCGATGCCAATGGCTCAGGCGCTTCGGCTCTGTCCCCACCTGCGGGTCGTTTCCGGCGGGCATGGCCGGTATGGCGAGTATTCCCGCCAGCTCCGGGCAATCTTCATGGACTTCACTCCGCTTGTACAGATGGCCAGCCTGGACGAGGCGTACCTCGATCTTGGGGGGACGGAGAAACTCTGGGGTCCGCCGCTGGCTGCCGCGGAGAAGCTGCGCGAAGCCGTCCTGGCCGGGACGAACCTCCCCTGCTCGCTCGGCGTCGCCTCCAGCCGCATGGTGGCGAAGGTGGCTTCGGGACTGTGCAAGCCGGCCGCGTTGCTCTATGTGCCGCATGGCTCCGAGGAGAGCTTTTTTGCCCCGCTCCCCATCCGCAGGCTGCCCGGCATCGGTCCGCGTACGGCGGAGCGCCTTCAACAGGTCGGGGTTCACACGCTGGGCCAACTGGCTTCCATTCCAGAGCCGCGGCTTCGCGCCATGTTTGGCGATCACGGCCCTGAACTCGCCGCCCGGGCACGTGGTGAGGACGACTCGCCGGTGGTCCCGGACGAGGCGCCCAAGTCAATCGGCGCCGAGGAAACTCTGGGACGCGATACCCGGGACCTCGGTGAAATGCACGCGCTTGTGGCCGATCTGTGCGAGCGGGTGGCCTTCCGGCTGCGCCAGCAGGGCTTCACGGCCCGCACGGTGACGCTCAAGTACCGGTTCGCCAGCTTTGAAACCCACACTGCCGCCCGGTCGCTCCCTGAGCCCGTTTGTGACGAGAGCCTGCTGATGGCGGCGGCATTCGACCTGTTGGAGGAGCGGGTGCTCAGGCGCCGCGAGGCTGTGCGGCTGCTTGGCGTCACCGCCTCCAACCTCATGACAGGCTGGGATCAGGAGGACCTTTTCGACGCGGAGACGCGCGAGCGGCGCAAGCGGCTGCTGGGCGCGGTGGACAGGTTGCGCGGCAAGCACGGTTTCGACGCACTGCGGCGTGGCTCCAGCAAACCACCGCCGGGGAAAGACCCGCCACGCTGAGTCCGCCTCTACTCTTCGGAGGCGCTATACAATACCGGCCAGAGCCCTCCGGCGAAGAGGTCTCCGTCTCCGCGCCCCATCTCCCGCATCAGGATCGCGTTCATGTGATTGTCGCTGTTTGTGCCGGTGCGGTAGCAGGTGTTGCCGGCGTGTAGATGCAGGGCAAAGGAGCGCCGCGGACGTGTCGTGGCGTTCGGACCGCTG
>SLOM01000168.1 GCA_007132505.1 Candidatus Sumerlaeota bacterium | reverse complement strand
GATCCCTCTCCGGAAATTGTGGCTTGGCGGCTCACCGTCTGTACCACGCTGCATGTGGGCTGCTCGGTCATCGCGGCCATGGGATTGGCAAAGGCCTGGCAGCAGGCCATGACGGAGCGGCGCCGGGCGGACCTTGCCGTCGCATTCCCGTATATCATAACCGCGGTCGTGATTCACGGCGTCTATAACTTCATTGCCATTCTGTTGGACCCGGTCTTCCGGGCGTAAGGCGCGCGGCGCCTACCCCTTCTCCAGCCGCCACTTCGCATAGGCACAGAGCCCCATCATCGTGAGGCCCTCCACGTGGATCACCTGCGTTCGCAGGAGCGGGCGTATGGCGGGAGCGCCGCCGCCGGTCAGGATGCGCTCCTCCAGCGGGGATGGCGTTCTCGCCGCGAGCTCCTCCATGACCCGGTCGAGCGCCCCAGCCAGACCATGGAGCAGCCCGAAGCGGAGGGCATCGTCCGTGCCGTTGGGAATGCCCTCCGGCAGGCCCGCGGCGTCCGACACGTCCACGCGGGGAAGCCGGCCTGCCGTGGCCTCGTGAAGCGCCCAGGCCCCCACCTCGGCGCCGGGCAGGATGGCACCGCCCAGGAAATCCCCCCCCGCGCCCGTGACGGAGATGCTCGCCGCCGTCCCGATGTCCACCGCCATGGCGGCGCGGCCCGGAAAATGTTCGCGCAGGGCGATGGCGTTCGCCAGCCGGTCGCCGCCCGGCCGGCCCGGCTCGTACCGGAGCGGGAAGGGCAGGGGTTCTTCCGCGGACAGCAGGAAGACGGGAGCACCGCTGCCCCCGAGAATCTCTGCCAGCCGGACCATCAGGGGCCGGTCCTCATCCCGCCCGGCGCAGACCGCCACCGCGTCCACGGCGCGCACTGCTCCCGAAAGCCCTCCGGGTTCCTCAGCCACCGCCTCCGTGAGTTGGTGCCGGGGGAAGGCGAACTCAAACCCCGGTTCGCGGGGCCCGGCGAAATACCGGCCCTTCACCCGGCTGTTTCCGGCGTCAATGGCGAGGATGTTCATGGCGGCGCGATCCCGAGTGGGAATGGCGGGGCGGAGGGGACCCCGGCAGGCATTCTAGCCCCACCGGTCCGCACGGAGGGCAAGCGCGTATAGCCCCGCCGGAAGGGACCGTGTGCATCCTCCGGCTCCGTGGGATGGTGTTCATGATCCACTAGGCAGGGGTCGCATGGCAGCGCAAAGGCCAAACGGCGTATCGAAGCAGAGCAACAACCGGGGATGCATGACTCCAGAAACGCCTTGGGCCAGGAGGCATTCCATCACAGGCACCGTGGCGTCGTGGCGTGAGTTCTGTGTGAAGGGGGAGCACGCAACGCCGCGAAGACGCAGTGAAGTCAGGGCATAACCGGTCATCCGCGGAGGTGTCAGGCCTCCGCGACACGGCGGGATGAGCCCGAGGTGGCCGTGTGTTGCCCCCCCTGATTACGCCAGCTCACACTGATTTTCCCGTCCAGGCTGCCTACCCGCCCCAGTTCTCGAGGAGGAACGTGAAGTCCTCGAAACCGGTCGTCCCGTTCTGCGTGAAATCCCCCACGGCGCGGGATTCGGGGGCGATCTCCCAGTACTGCCAGACTTTCGCCGTGCCGTCGAGACTCGCCGTCACGAAGTGGGTCACGTTGGGGAAGAAGGCAGCCGCGGTGATGGAGTCCTCGTGGCCGGTGAAAATCTCCATCAGCCCTTGTGTCCCGCCATCCCAGAGCATCGCCCGGTTGTCGGCTCCGGCGGTGAGGATGCGGTCGGCGCCGACGGAGATATCCACGGCTAGGACGTGGTCCCCATGCGTGTCCATGGTGCGAAGAAGCTCCTCCTCTTCCCCTGCCGCGTCCCAGAGCCTGGCGGTTCCGTCGTGGCTTCCCGTCAGGAGGAGCGATGCATCAGCGGCGGGCGCCAAAGCGGTGACGCGGCCTGTATGGGCGTCGAAGCTGTGCGCCACCTCGCCCCCGTCAGTGACCAGGACGTCGATTCTTCCGCCATTCCGGCCGATCAACGTGTGCTCACCGTTCGGCGAAAACCCGATGGCGGTGGCCCACGGCGTGAAGTCCATGGAGCCCTTCAAGTCACGCATGAGTTCCTCCCCGCTTTCCACCTCCCAGACCTTGACCTGGAAAGAGTGGGGAGCCGGAGCGATGGAGGATGCTCCCACGGCCACGAGGGTGCCATCGGCGGAGAGCGCGAGAACTCCACCCGAGATGCCGGTTCCGGCGATTTGCGAAACGCTGAACGTGCTGGTCTCCTCCGTGCCCGAGTGCCAAAGCGTGGCCGTCTTCTGCTGGTTAGGGTAGGTCCCTGTACTTTCGACGCCGCCAATGAGGATGTGTTCCTCGCCTTCGTGCAGGACGAATGCCACGGCCCGGACGGCCAGGCCGTCCAGCTCGTCGAAGGTCTCCAGTTCCGCGCCTGTCCCAGCGTGCCAGAGCCGTGCCGTGCCGTCGGCGCTCCCGGTCAGCACGCTCGTGCCGTCCGGGGAAACGGCCACGGCGAGCACCTCGTCCGTGTGGCCTTCAAGGGTGATGACGTCATTGCCGTTGCCTGCCATTACAGGGGTTACGATGGCGAGGAAGGCGGCGATCATGAAGGGAGCAGCATTCCATCCCGTGCGATGCAGCGGAATGCAGTGAAGGTCCTGCGCGCCAAGGGTGTACTTCATCGGCAATATCCTCCTCGGAGGTGTGGGGTCGCCGGGCCAGGCCGGGCGGAACTGCGAGGGGGGCACTGCGGCGCCGGAACGGAGCCGACCAACCGAAACTACTCAGGCCACGATAGAGGATTGAACCGCCACAATACGCTGTCAACCCCGCAGCCAGCAGACCCAGAATCGGCTTTCCCCGTCCCAAGCCGGATGCCACCCTTCCCGGCAATGACCAAAGCAAGCGGGCGCCTGCAGCGGCCCGCCGGGAAAGGACCCGATCATGATCAAAGTACTTTCGCTTTCCGCCTTCGCCGGGCTGCTGGGAACTGCCATCCTTGCCTTTGGAGCCTGCGCACCCGCCAGCGCGCCGGAGGAGGACGTGCCTCCGATGCCGGAGGACCCGATCGGGGTCATGCCCGAGGCGGTTGACCCGGCCGTGGCCGAGCCCGCCGAGGCCCGCGACTGGAGCATCTATTCGCCGGACTACCCGGAGATCGTCGCCCATCGCGGTGCCTCCTGGGACGCGCCGGAGAACACAGTCCCCGCCTATGAACTCGCGTGGGAAATGGGTGCCCATGCCGTCGAAACCGACGTCTATCTGAGCGCCGACGGCAAGGTGGTTTGCATGCACGACCGCAGCCTTCGCCGCACGACCGGTGTGGATGCGAACATTGACGAGCTGACGTGGGATGAGCTTCGCGAACTCGACGCCGGCTCCTGGAAGGGCGAGGAATGGGAAGGCGTCGGCATCCCCCTGCTCTCCGAACTGATGGCGCTGACGCCCCCCCACGGGCGCTTCTTCGTGGACGTCAAGTCCGGCCCGGACAGCGTCCCCGCCATCGTCGAAGTCATCCGCGAGAGCGGCATCGAGGACCAGACCGTCATCATCGCCTTCAGCAAGGCCGTGTGCGACGCCTTCGTGGAGCACGCCCCGGACTTGCCGGTGAAATGGCTCGTTGGCACGCGCCGCGACGAGGAAACCGGCGAATGGATGCCCATTGATACAGCCCGCGTCCAGGAAGCCAAGGATGCCGGCTTCACCGGCCTGAACGTCGGCTGGGGTGGAGCGCACCGCGGACTCGTCGAGGCCTCCGAGGAGGCCGGCATGCGTCTTTACGTATGGACGGTCAACGAACTCGACGTCGCACGCCGCATGGTGGACATCGGGGCCTCCGGCATCACAACGGACCGGCCCGATATCATGCTCGAGGAGTTCCACGGCGGAGAATAGTCAGCACCCCGCCCCCGTTCCCCAGTAGGTCAGCATCGCCTCAAAATCGGCGAAACCGACAGGCACGCCGTCCAACTCCTCCCCCCAGTGCCGGAGGAGGAGCAGGAAATCCGGAAAGTTGACGCACCCGTCCCCGTCCAGGTCACCCGCCTCGCGCGGGGTCAGCACGTGGATGTAGTCCTCCTTCGTGCGCCACGGCATTCCGTCCGGCGTGTACCACACACCGGCAGGAGGAGTGAGGGTGCCAAGGGTCACGCTATACACACCCGGCTCGGTGTAGGTGTGTGTGGTGTGATACTCGTGGGAGGCTCCGTTTCCATCACCGAAGTTCCAGGCGATGAACCCCGAAAGGTTGATTGACGTATTCGTGAAGTCCACCGTGAGCGGGGCCATCCCCATGCGCGGTTCGGCGCGGAAATCAATAACGCCAAGCATCGGCAGGGGAGGCTTGGAGTACTTCTCCCCCTCACCGGCTGCCCACTGCGACAACGGGAGTGCCATCGCGGCCAGCAGGAGGGCACCAAGCACCGGCCTGACGGTAAGGCGGCCGCTCGTTCTGCGCATCCTTGGCATCGTCTCTCCTCCCTCTGTCAGGGCGGTCTTTTGCCGGAATGCTTTCTGCCCGGGGGGTCCCGGTCAAGAACGACGGCGCACCCGTCCGCATTATGGACCACTGCCCAGCCTTGCCACGAGGTGCCGTGCCCGGTGACAGTGCCCAATCGTCGTCCCGCAAGGAGCACCACCCCGTGCCTCACATGATCAGGACCCGGCCCTCCCCCCTTCTCGTTCTCGCGATGACGTGCGGGATGGCCGCGCTGGTCTGGGTGACTGGTCTGCCTCAGGCGTGGGGACCAGGCCTGACTTGGGACGAGGCGTATTACCACCCGACCTACGTGGCAGCGCGGGACTGGACGGGGCAGTTGCTCACCAGTCCGTCAGCCGCCCTCACCAGTGAGGGTATCGAGGCGGGCTGGGACCACATCCCGGAGCTGCCCCCCGTCGCGAAGTGGCTCGGTGCGCTCTCGCTTGTCCACCGGCCGGACGGGTGGTGGAATCTCGCCTCCATGCGTGTGGTGCCGGCGCTGGCCTTCGGCGCGACGCTCTGGCTGATGTGGGCGGTGGCGCGGCGTTTTGTGCGCGGATGGTGGGCGCTCGCGCCGCCGTTGCTCTATGCCACGATGCCACGCGTTTTCGGTCACGCGCAGCTCGCAGCCACGGAGACGCTCTTCGCCCTGGCAACCATGCTGGTCATCTGGGCTGCTCTGCGGGACCTCTCACGCTGGCCGAACCGCCTGCTGTTGGCCCTCCTCCTCGGCCTGGCACTCGCCACCAAGATAAACGGCCTGATCCTCCTGGGCGCGGTGGCTGTCTGGCTTCTCGTGCGTACCGCTTTTGACGGCCGTCTCTTCCGGCCGGGTGGGCTCCGCGCGGCAGGGCCGGACCTGCTGACGGCCACCACCGTGATACTCCTTGCGCCGCTCGTGGCCTTCGCCATCTGGCCCTGGCTCTGGGACCAGACCGCCGCGCGCCTGGCCTGGTATTACGAGTTCGTGCGCGAGCACATCCACCAGGGCGTGTGGTATTTCGGCCGGAGGCGCAATTTCGGGGCGCCCCTGCTGCCCGTCACGTACCCGTTCGTCATCACGCACCTTGTCGTGCCGGTCGTGCACCTCCTGCTGTTCTGGGTGGCGATTGCCACCGGCCTCGGCCGCATCGCCGCAGGCAGACCCCGGTCCGGGCAGGAGGACAGGACCCCCCTCCGGGCGGAACAGACGGCCCGCCCGTCCCGGTGGCGGATCCCATCCGGGCACCTCCTTCTGGCTGCCTGCGTCATGGCGCCCTTCGTGGCGTCCAGCCTGCCAGGAGTGCCGAAGTACGATGGGGAGCGGCTCTTTTTCCCGATGTTTGCCCCGGCCGCCCTGCTGACCGGCATTGGACTCTGGCAGCTCTGGTTTGTCCTGCGGAAGAAGCTCTCCCAGCCGGCCACGAGGCGGACTGCGCAGGTCTCCGCAGCCGTGCTCGGGCTGCTCGCCGCGACGGAGCTCTACGCCCTCCGGCCGGTCCTCTTCCATGCCATGATAGATTTCTATAACGCTCCGGTCGCAGTCACAACCCGCAACGCGGACTTCTTCCCGTTCGAGCAGACCTACTGGGGCAACGGTTTCACCCAACGTGTCTATAAGGACCTGAACGATACTCTGCCCGAAGGTGCCCGCGTCAAGACGCTCGCCATCCACCCGGCCATCTTTCCCCTCCTGCAGGACTGGGGCATCCTGCGCGGAGACATCGTGTTCAACCCCGATCCGCCCTACGACGCACACCTGATGCAGAACCGCAAGGGCTTCTGGGGTAACGCGGAATGGACGCTCTATACGACACGCCCCCAGCTTCAAGGCTGGGGGCGGGGATACTCGGGTGAGCCTTTCGTGCTGCTGTACGACGGCCGGCCGCCGGTGCTGGAGTAGAGGGAGCGGGGTTTAGGGTGTTATGCCTTGGGCCCCTTGCACCGTGTAGGTCCGTTGCGTGGCCCCCTCAGAACTCCCTTCCCATCCAGTCGCGTGATTCGAGCGACGCCCCGGTGAGGCCCTTCGAGACATCCGCCGCCAGATAGATGAAGGGGTTCACCACGTCGGCCGGCTGGGGGAGTGTGGCCGGGTCTTCGCCGGGGTAGGCTTCCTCGCGCATCATGGTGCGCGTCGGTCCGGGGTTCACCGTGTTGGCGCGGACGCCGTACTGCTTCACCTCGTCCGCGATCACCTGGGTCAGGTTTTCCACCGCGGCCTTCGATACGGCATAGGCTCCCCAGCGCCCCCGTCCCGTGCGGGCGACGCCGCTGCTCACGTTGATGATCGAGCCACCGTTGCCCGGAATCATGCTGCCGAGCGCGGCCTTGCACATCCAGAACACCGCGTCCAGATTCGTCCGCATGACCCGCGACCATTCATGGTTGGGGTAGTTGACGATCTCGGTGCGCGGGCCGAGGATACCGGCATTATTCACAAGGATGTCTATCTTGCCATACGCACGGATGGTTGCCGTGTAGAGCGCCTGGCAGCCATCCCAACTATTCAGGTCAACGCGCGTGGCGGTGACGTCGCCGCCCAGCCCCTTCAGCGACTGGAGCGCGTCCTTCAGCTCGCTGCTTGTGCGGGAGGCGATGACCACCCGGGCGCCTTCCCGGACGTACGCGCGGGCCACGGCCAGGCCGATGCCGCGCGTCCCGCCGGTAACGATGGCCACCTTGCCGTCCAGCCGGTTGGCCGGGGCCACGGTCTTGGGAGATTGCTGTGTCTCCACCGAACTGCTCATGCCGGTATCCTTTCGTCCGTTTTTTCCGCGCGGCCGGGCGTCAGCCGAGTCCGGCCAGCGCCTTGAGCGCGTCCTCGTAGTCGGGCTCCTTGGACACCTCGGGGACCACCTGGATGTAGCGGACAACACCCTCCGCGTCCAGGATGTGCACCGTACGTGTCAGCAGACCAAGCTCCTTGATGCGGATGCCGAACTTCTCGCCCAAGTCGCGATGCTTGTAGTCGGACAGCGTCTGGATGGCCTCCGCCTTGTTGGCCTCGCACCAGCGCGCCTGTGCCGGCGGCAGGTCCATGCTGGCTGCCAGCACGACCACGTCATCGCCGAGCTTCAGCGCCTCCGCGTTGAAACGTGCGCCCTGGAAAGAGCAGGTGGAGGTGTCGAGCGAGGGCATGGTGTTGAGGATGACTTTCTTGCCTCGGAAGTCGGAGAGCTTCACGTCATCAGTGGGGCTCTTGGACAGGATGGCGTCGGGGGCCGGGTCGCCCACGGACACCGTGCCCGAGCCGGTCAGGGTCAGGGGGGTTCCTTTGAAGGTGATGATGCCGGTACGGTCAGCCATGTGGGGGGTCTCCTCTGAAGAATGTGTTCTTCCGTATACCGGGCGCGATGGAAGGCGCCGGATGGCGAATCGGGCAAGCCGAAAGGGCGGGCGCGGACTCTCCGCAACTCCCGTTGCGCGCGGCCGGCCGGCCGCCAATGATGGCTGGCGAATGCTCATCTCCATGCGGGGGAGAACCTGCACCGATGAAACTCGCCGCGCGCCGCGCCCTGATTGATTCCTCCGGCATCCGGAAGGTCTTCGATCTGGCCGCCAGCCTGAAAGATCCCATCAACCTGAGCATCGGCCTGCCCGACTTCGACATGCCCGAGGACCTGAAGGACGTGGCGGTCGAGGCCATTCGCGCCGGCAAGAACCGCTACACCCTCACCGGCGGCGTGCCCCCCCTGCGCAAGCGCATCGCACGCTACTATGAGGAACGCGGCGTCCCCGTAGAGGAGAACATGGTCGCCTCGGGCACCTCGGGCGGGCTCCTGCTTGTCTTCATGGCCCTCCTTGATCCCGGCGACGAGGTCCTCATCCCCGATCCCTACTTCGTCATGTACAAGGCGCTCACCCGGTTCATCGGTGCGAAGCCGGTGCTCGTGGACACCTATCCGGACTTTCGCCTGACCCGCGAGCGGCTCGAGGCCGCCGTCACGGAGCGCACAAAGCTCCTCATCCTCAACTCGCCCGCCAACCCCACCGGCACGGTCTACTCCGCCGAGGAGTGCCGTGCGGCAGCCGAGTTCGCCGAGTCCCGCGGCATCGAGGTCCTCAGCGACGAAATCTACGAGGAATACGTCTACGACGGCGAGTATGTCCGCCCCTCCACCTTCCTGAAGCGGCCCATCGTGGTGAGCGGCTTCTCCAAGTCCGTCGCCATGACCGGTTGGCGGATCGGGTGGGTGGCCGGCCCCGGCGAGTTGATCCGGGCGCTCACCGACATCCAGCAATACACCTTCGTCTGCGCCCCTTCCGTGGCACAGGAAACGGCCCTGCGGGCCTTCGACCTGGACATGGCCCCTGTCCGGGACCGGTTCCGCGCACGGCGGGACCTCATCGCCGACGGCCTGGCCGCGGCCGGCTACAACGTCATGCGCCCCGGCGGTGCATTCTACATCTTCCCCGAAGCACCCGGGGGGGACGGTGAGGCCTTCGTGCACAGCGCCATTGAGAACAACCTCCTCGTCGTGCCGGGCAACGTCTTCAGCGAGCGAAACACCAACTTCCGCATCAGCTTCGCGGCCTCGGAGGAAACACTGCGCAGGGGCGTCGAGGTCCTCAGCCGCCTCATGCAGGACCGGCAGGCTCCCGCAAACTGAACAAGGAGCGGCCATGTTCCGCCAGACACGCGACCCGAAGCAGATCGTCCGCGACCTCGAGACCTCCATCCGCCTGCGCGATATCCGCGAATGGGTTCAACTCAAGGACGCCCTGGCGATGGGCTTCTGGGAGTTCTTCCTCCTGGCCGGCCTGTTCAGCTTCGGCATCGGGTTGGTCACCACCCTCTTCTACATCATCCCGGACGAGAACCCCGCGCTCTACTACTTCATGCTGCTTTGGAGCGCCGGCTTCCTCATCATGACGATCGTCAGCTTCGAGTTTCTCATCCGCAAGTTCCGCACGATGCGCCGGGCACTGGAGCTGAGCATCCGGCGCATGGAGCGGCTCGAACGGGAGGTCTTTCCCGAGGCACGCAAGCGGGAGAAGGGCGCCCGGCGGGGCGGCCCGTCCCAGCACGCGTCCGAGTAGGCGTGCCCCTTGGGCTTGACCCGCCCCCCGCCGGCCCTGTTTTTTTACAAGTATAATTAGTGGCACGGTCCACACGGTCCCAGCCACTTGCACCACATCCCGGCACCACAGGAAGACAACCGCATGACACAACCCGGCGCCATCGAGTACTGGGTCGTCGCCCTTTACTTCGGCTTCATGCTGCTCACCGGCCTGCTGTTCCGGAAGATGAACAGCAAGTTCGGCGATTACTTCCGCTCGGGTTGCCGGGGGACATGGTGGCTGGTCGGGTCCAGCGTCTTCATGGCCTCCTTCACCGCCTGGACCTTCACCGGAGCCGTGGGCGTCGCCTACACCTCAGGCCTCACCGTGGCCGTGATCTTCATGGCCAACGGCATCGGCTATGTTGTCAACGCGGCGTTGACCGCCAAGTGGTTCCGCCAGATGAGGGCCATCACCGCCCCCGAGGTCATCCGGGAGCGCTTCGGCCCCATAACCCAGCAATTCTATGTCATTGCTGGCATACTTCCCGGTGTGCTCACCGCCGCCCTGACCCTCTGGGGTGTCGCGCTCTTCACCTCCACCGTCTTTGGCTTTCACCTTCCCTATCTGATCATCGGGGTCGGAGTGGTCGTGCTGCTCTACTCCACACTTGGCGGGCTCTGGGGCGTCATGGCCACGGACTTCCTTCAGGCGCTCATCCTCCTGCCGATGACGGTCCTGATCGCCTTCCTCAGCCTCCAGAGCATCGGCGGCTGGAGCGGCTTCTTCGGCGAGATTGAGGCACAGGGTCTCAGTCACTTTCTCCAGCTCACCGACAACACCGAGGGTTCCACCTACACCACCTGGTGGGCCCTCGCGATGGTGTTCTTCGTGCTCGTGATGTACAACTCGGTCACGGCGTCGGTGAAATACTTCGCCTGCAAGGACGGGCGTGAGGCGCAGAAAGCGGCGGGGCTGGCGGCCTTCCTGATGTTCGGCGGAGCGATCCTCTGGTTCATCCCGCCCATCGTGGCGCGGCTTCAGTTCAGCGAAATCGTGGAGGCACAGGAGATCGCCGTTCCCGGGGAGGCCGCCTACGCCGTCATCGCCACGCAGCTCCTCCCTGCCGGGCTGACCGGTTTGATCGCCGTGGCCATGTTCGCCGCCACCATGAGTTCGATGAGCACCATCCTGAACCAGTTCGCCGCAGTGGTGACTCAGGACATCTACAAGGCGTTCATCCGGCCACAGGCGACCGACCGGGAAATGTTCGTGGGCGGGCAGATCGCCAGCTTCTGCACCGGTGTTATCATTGTTCTCGTGGCACTGTATCTTTCCGCCGCGGAGGGTGCCGGCCTCTTCCAGTACATGCTGCTGTTCGGTTCGTTGCTGATGACGCCCATGGTGGTGCCGCTGTTCTGGGTCATGTTCATCAGGCGTGTACCGGACTGGGCGGCGGTCTTCTCGGTGTGCTGCAGCTTCGTTGTTTCCTTTTTCGCCTGGTGGTTTGGCTGGCGTTACGAATGGGGTGTGTTCGCCATTCTTTTCGTGGGGACGGCCAGCTTCTTCCTCACCATGCCCTTCTACGAATTCAGCCCCGCCCACTACCGCCGGAAGATCGCCGGCTTCTACGAGAAGATGTACCGCCCGGTGGACTTCGAGAGCGAGGTCGGTCAGGCGAGCGACCCGGGCCAGCTCAAGATCGTCGGCTACGTTTCGTCCTCCATCGGGCTTTTCGTTCTGCTCGGCATCCTGATTCCGAACCCCCTGGCGGGCCGGCTGCAGATTCTGGCGGTTGCCCTTTCCATCCTCGGGTTCGGTGTGTTTATGGTCCTCACAGGCTACCGCACCGAACGGCGCCTGCGCCCCTCCGGTGAGGCCACCATCCTGCCACCGATTGAGGACAAGGAGGAGGCAGCGGTTGAAAACGCACCCTGAAATCCGCAACGAGCAGGAGCTGGAGGAGGCCCTCGCGCGCCCCTCCGCCGAACTGGTGGACATGATGCGCCGCCTGCCGGGGGACGTGATGCTGCTCGGTGCGGGCGGGAAGATGGGCCCCTCCATGGCCCGTCTGGCCAGGAACGCCATCCGGGAGGCCGGCACGGAGAAACGCGTTCTTGCTGTCTCGCGCTATTCGAATCCCGACGCACGCCGCGCCGTGGAGGAAACCGGTGCAGAGGCCATTGCCGCGGACCTCACGCAGCCGGAGGAGGTGACGGCACTCCCCAGGGTGGAGAACGTCATCTACATGCTCGGCCGGAAGTTCGGAGAGACCGGGAGCGAAGGCCTGACTTGGATCGCGAATGTGGCGGCACCGCACCTTGTTGCGCGTCACTTTGCGGGGAGCCGCTTCGTGGTCTTCTCCACAGGGTGCGTCTATCCGCTCGCTTCACCCCGGCAGGGCCTTCCCACCGAGGGGACCCCTCCCGAGCCGGTGGGGGAGTACGCCTACTCCTGTCTCGGCCGCGAGCAGGTCTTCGCACACCACGGCGCCGAATCCGGCTCGCCGGTGCTCCTGTATAGACTCAACTACGCCGTTGACCTGCGCTACGGTGTGTTGGTGGACATTGCCCGGGACGTCCTCGAGGGCCGGCCGGTGGACCTCACGGTAAGCTGGTTCAACTGCATCTGGCAGGGCGACGCGAACAACCGGGCGCTGCTCTGCCTGGAGCGGGCCCGCGTCCCCGCCACCCCGCTCAACATCACGGGCCCCGAGCTGCTCTCCACGGAGGAGACCGCCCGGCGTTTCGGGGAGCTTCTTGGCCGGAAAGTGGAGTTCGTGGGCAGCGACTCCGGCCAGGCCTACCTGAGCGATGCGAGCCGGTCCACAAGCTGGTTCGGCCCGCCGCAAGTGGGCGCGGACGAGCTGATCGAAATGGTGGCCGCGTACATACAGGCCGGCGGAAAGCTCCACGGAAAACCGACCAAGTTCCAGGTCACGGACGGAAAATTCACGGGATAGATGGAGGCAACTGCCGCATGACAAACCCCATGCCGCCGGAAGAAAGCCTGCGGGTGCTCCGCGAAGGCACGGTGATCCCCGCCTCGCCACTGGCCCTCGACGGGCAAAGGAAGTGGGACAAGCGCCACCAGGCGGCCGTCTATCGCTATTACGCGGCGGCGGGAAGCGGCGGCATCGCCGTCGGGGTCCACACGACCCAGTTTGAAATCCGCGACCCGGAACACGGATTGTTCGAACCCCTGCTGCGTTTCGCGGCGGAGGAGATAGACGGACTCTCGAAGCATCACGGCCGCCGCATCGTTCGAATCGCGGGCGTCTGCGGGCGGACGGAGCAGGCCACCGGAGAGGCCGCCCTCGCTTCGGAGCTGGGGTACGACGCGGTGCTGCTGAGCCTTGCCGCCTTGGGCGGCGTGCCGGAGCAGGACGTCCTGGCGCACTGCAAGGCCGTGGCGGAGCGGGCGCCGGTCGTGGGATTCTACCTGCAGCCCTCCGTCGGCGGCAGGCATCTCTCCTACGATTTCTGGCGCCGGTTCGCCGACATCCCCAACGTGGTGGCCATCAAGGCCGCGCCCTTCGACCGCTATCGCACAATTGACGTGCTGCGCGCCGTGGCCGAATCAGGCCGCGCGGGCGAGATCTCCATGTATACGGGAAACGATGACAATATCATTGCCGACCTGCTCAGCCCCTTCGAGTTCGAGACATCCGACGGGACCAAACGGGTGGACATCGTCGGCGGTCTGCTCGGACAGTGGAGCGTCTGGACGTACAGCTTCGTAAACCTGCTCTCAAGGATCCACTGCGCGAAGGCTGCGGACAGCATCCCACCGGGGCTTCTGATCCGCAACGGCCAGCTCACCGACGCCAACGCCGCCGTGTTCGACGCGGCGAACGCGTTCGCCGGCTGCATCCCCGGCATCAACGAAGTCCTGCGGCGCCAGGGGCTTCTGCCCTCCGCGAACTGTCTTGACCCGGCGCTCTGTCTATCTCCGGGACAGGCGGAGGAACTGGACCGCGTCCAACGCGCCTACCCCTGGTTGCCGGACGACGAATTTGTGAAGGCCCACCTGGCTCAGTGGCTTTCCTGAGGAGACCTGCCCGTGCCCCGTTGCATCATCCCGACCGGTGACAGGAGTGTCCGCCTTGTTGAGGCGCCTCCAGCCGCACCCGTGAAGAGTGGCGTCCGCTGCCGGGCACTCTGCAGCCTGGTCAGTCCGGGTACCGAGCGCCACCAGATCGAGAACGCCGAAGGGAAGAGCGACGCGGAGATCGCCGCCTCCGGAGTGAAGCTCGGGTATTGCGGCGCGGGAGTCGTTGAGGAGGTCTTCGGCACGGGCACCGGCCTCAAGCCTGGCGATACCGTGGCGTATTATGGCAGCCCCTACGTTTCCCACACCTCAGAGTTGATCGTTCCCGGTCCCCTCGTCCGGAAGGTACCGGGGGGGCTCCCCGCGGAACAGGCCGCCTTCATTGGCCTGGCTGCCATCGCGCTCCATGGAGTCCGGCAGACCCGTCCTGCCATTGGCGACAAGGTGCTGGTTACCGGACTCGGCGTGATCGGAAACTTCTGCGCGCAGCTTGCCGCGCTGTCCGGTTGCCGCGTGATCGCCACGGATAGACACCCGGGCCGGGTTGCGCTGCTCGAAAAATGCACCGCGCCCGGACTGCCCAACCTTCGTGCCGTGCCCTACGAGTCCTTCGGGCAGGTCGCGGGTGAGGCGGGCAAAGGCACCGCCGGAAACGACGCTGCCATCGTCTGCGTGAGCAGTGATTCGTCCGAACCCATCCGCGAGCTGCTTCCGCTGCTCCGCCCGGGATCGCGCATAGTTGCCGCGGGCCTGCTGGAGCTCTCCTTTCCGCGCGATGACTTCTTCGCCAAGGAATTCGAGTTCACCGTCTCCCGGGCCGCCGGACCGGGGCGCTACGACTCCTCCTACGAAGCCGATGGGGTTGACTACCCCGTGCAGTACGTCCGCTGGACGGAGAGCCACAACCTCGCTGAAGTCCTCAGCCTCCTTGCGGAAGGCCGCCTGCTTGCGGAGCCAATGGTCTCCGCTGTCTATCCGATCGGCAGAATAGCAGATGCCTACCGCGCGGTCTTCGACGACCCGTCGCAAACCGGCATCATCCTGGACTGGAACACCAAGCCATGAGAGGAACACCGTCATGACCCGTAAGAGCAGTCTCATCACCACAGCGGCACTGGCCGGGGCACTTGCCCTGCCGCTCGGTCTGGCAGCCGTGCCGAATCCACATTGGGAGCAGTACGAGCCCGACCCACTCACCATCATCTGGCCGGAGGAGGAATCCGTCTCCAATCCGCCCTTCCTGCACTGGCAACACCTTGAGGGGGCTGATGGCTACCTGGTCCGCCTCTCCGGCGGTGTCTGGGAACGCGAGTGGAACACCACCCGCAACTTCGTCACGCCAGAGGAGGGCGTCCCGCATGGCGCCTATACAGTGACGGTGGAGGCCCTCGGTCCGGACGGCACAACCCTCGACAGCAACGAGCACGGCTTTCTGGTCAAGAAGGTGAGCGACGGGCTCTCCTATGATCTGTCCACCTTCACGATCGAGGACCGCTTCTCATTTCCGGACACGATCATCGAGGAAATATCGAACGCCAGCGGGCCGCAAGCCGTCTATCTGGAGCGCCTGAAGAACGTCATCTCGGAACCAACCCCCGCCAGGCTCGAGAGCGAGGACCCACAGGAACCGGATGGTTACGTGGACGGTGTCTGGGACCGCGACACGTGGAGCAGAATCAACAGGGTGTCCTTCCAGATGGAGGACTACATCATCAACCGGGCCCTCGTCTACATGGTCACAGGGGAGGAGGAGCTGCGGGACGAGGCCTTGCGCATCATGCTCGTTGCCGCGGAGTGGGACCCCATCGGCTCTACAGGTGTCTGGTCAAACGACCACGCCGCCCAATCACTGCTGCGCGGGCTCTCAACCGGGTATGAATTGCTCGGCGATGAACTGACATCGGAGGAACGCGCCCTTGTCCGGGAAGCCATCCGGGAGCGGGCCACGGACATGTACGCATTCCTCAACCCCTTCGTCGGCAAGACTACCGCCAGCGGCATGATGAACGACCCGGACAACAACCACGCCTGGTTCTGTACGTCCGCACTCGGCCTTGGAGCCCTCGCGCTGCACGGCGAAGTGGAGGAGGCGGACGAGTGGCTCGCCTTCGCCGCGCAGATGTACCGCGGCATGTTCCTCTGCCGGGGTGACAGGAGCGGCGGGTTCCACGAGGGGATAGACTACTGGCCCTACACCCTGCTCTTCGTCTTCCAATTCGTTGACGCGCTGGACAACGCCACCGGCCTTGACCTCTATCAGCACCCGTGGCTGCGCAACACCGGATTCTTCAAGGCTTATGTCCACCCACCGGAAGGCGGATACGTGCCCTTCGGCAACTGCAAGCACAACCCGCCGAACCAGTTCGACAAGGTCATGATGATGCGCCTCGCGTCCAAGCACAACGACCCGCTCTACTGGCGCTATGTGATGGAAGTGGACGACCCGGTTGTGGCTGCGCGCTACCTTCCCTACGCCGTGCTCTACTCCGGCGGATGGCCGGAAGAAGTCCCGGAGGTGCCCGAGCAGCCCTTCGCCGTGCACTTCGACGAGATGGGCTGGGTTGTCAGCAACAACAGTGTCTTCGATGCAAATGAGCAGGTGATCTTCGCGTTCCGCTCCGGCGAGTTTCCCGGCCGCGCCTTCGGCCACACACACGCCGACAACAATCACTTCATCCTCACAGCAGGCGGCGACAAGCTCCTCTGGGATGCCGGCTATTACGACGGGTATCTGACGCCCCACAACCGCAACTTCGCGCGCATGAGCGACGCACACAACGTCCTCATGATAGACGGAAAGGGCCAGGGCGTCGCCGTGGCCGGCCTCGACGGCAAGATCACCAGGTACGAGCTTGAGGACCGGACACTCCGCCTCCGCGGTGATGCCTCCGAACCCCTGATATACGGCGGACGGGCCGCATGGGTCTACCGTGACATCGAATACCGCAATGAGTCCGAGCTCATCGTCGAGGATGACATCTTCCTTCGCGAACCGGGACAGATCTCCTTCCTCCTCCACAGTGCCCATCCCATGGCATTCGACATGGCCACCCACACCCTCACCATCACCGGCGAGCGCTACCGCCTCGTGGGTGAATTTCACTCCGAGGAACCCTTCACCGTTTCGATTCGTGACACCTTCCCCGTCGAGCCAGGTCCGCCCTACGATGACAAGGAGAGGTGGCCGGACCAGTACCACCTCACTATCGAGACCACCGAGGACGTTGAGCACTGGAAGCCGCGCTTCGAGGCCCGGTGGGAGCGGATCGCCGCCGAATAGCAAATCGCGCCGGGGCTGGCGGGGACTCCCGCCACCCGGCCAACACACAGGAACGCGAAACAAAAGCGCCGGGCAGCCACGAAAGGCTGCCCGGCGTCCTGCTTTTCGGCCAGGGGAGTGCACCCCCTGATCAGTCCATGATCGTCCAGTGCTCAACCGAAGTGGGATCGGTATAGCTGAAGATGACGATCTCACCGCGGTTCTCCGCGTTCACAGCGAGGTAAAGGTTGCCGCCGCTGCGGAAGAACGTGCTGTCGCCGCTGCTGCCCAGATAGCCCGGGTCGCCTTCGTTGAGGCCCTCGCCCAGGACCGTCTGGTCATCCGGATCGGCCAGGTCGAGCACCGTCACCGTGCCGGGGGACACCTTGCTCGACGTGAACGTGAACAGGTTCGCCGCCTCGTCCGAGGACCCGCCCATATTGCTGTTGCCGCCCGGCCAGACTTCACCGGCGATCTGGGTGAAGTCGTCATAGTCGCTCAGGTCATCGAGCGATGCGGCCGGGTCATCGCTCACGATGGTCCACGCGGTGCCGCGGATGGTTCCCACAATGACGTTGGTGGCCGGATCGTAAGCCATCCCGTGCATTGCATCCGTAATACCGGTCGGAGTCCCGATGTTGATCGCGCCGCCGATGGGATTACCCGTCTCAGCGTCGAAGACGTGAAGGAGGCGATCCATGGCGAAGTTGGAAACCAGAAGCCGGTCTCCGGCGACCCAGGAGCTCTCCCGGGGGCGGTGGTTGGTCGGCGCGCCGCCCACGTTGAAGACCACCGGGCTCACAGTCCCGTTGGTGCCGAAACTTGTCACCAGGTTGCCCGCGCTGTCGTATTTCTGGAGGTAGGAAGTTGCCGCGTCGTTCGTATCGTGCGTGAAGAACACATTGCCAACGGGGTCCACGGTGAGCCCCGAGCCGTTGGTGGAGCCGTACGCCGGGTCGGCGAACACGTCCACAGCCGGGTCCGCCCCAAGCGGGTCCGCGATCATGTAAATCGGCCGCGGGCCGGAGCCGAAGTACGTCGTGAAGTAAAGGGTGTCACCGTCCGGGCTGGCGGCGATGGATTTGAGGGAGCCGACGATGTCGTCGCCCACTTCAATGGTGACTTCGTGTGCCCACTGCGCCAGGGCGGTGGAGGTTAGGAGGGTGCTGGCGGCGGCCAGTGCCAGAAGCTTCTTCATGGGGTTGATTGCTCCTTGGAAGGCAGGTTCCCCTGGGCAGGACCGGGGGGGAGCGGATGAATCCGTTCCAGAACGTAATGAGATTCGAGCAAGGACACCCCCCGCCGGTCAATGTTAATCTATGGGTATTTTTAAGTATTCGCTGGTGTCCCGACCGCGTTCAGAGACCCAGCCCCCGACCAATCCCAAAAGGCGAGGCGCCCCTCGTAACAAGGAGCGCCTCGCGTCTGACCTGCGGCCGATGGGTCCCGCGGGATGGGGGGCGAAGGTTGCCGCCCGTGGGTGGCGAAGAAGCTTATCGAGGGCTGCCGCCGCCTCCGGGGCCGAGGCGGGTGATGTCACCGTCACTCAGCGTTCCGTTCGTCGGATCGTAGATCATCGGGAAGCCCGGATTCTGGTTCGGCCCGAGGGAGGTCAGCATCCACGCCGCGTACTGGTCGTACCAAGGGCAGTCGCCGCGCATGGCGTGGGGATTGATCAGCTCGCCATAGCGCTCGTGCCAGTTGTAATACCAGTAAACCGGCGGGTCCCACCGCGAGATGGGGCGGAAGGGGTCCGGCGGGATGGTGGTGATGTAGGCAATGGGGGTTGTCAGGTGGGCCTGGGTGGCCATGACGCGTGTCGTCTCGGGGACGCCGAGGGGTGGGAATAGGTATTCCGGAGGATATGCCTGATTGTCGCTGTAGTACATCTCAAGGGCATTGGCGAGCGTGCGCATGTCGGCGTGCACGCGGGCCACCCGGGAGCGTGTCTGTGCCTCAAGGAAGTTGGGCACGGCGATGGCCGCAAGGATTGCAATGATCGCCACGACGATCAGCAGCTCGATGAGGGTAAAGGCGCGGGGTCCGGTCGGCAGCTTCATGGGAATTCTCCTTCCCTGGTGCGGCGGAAGAATGCCCCGGGCAAGGGGCCTGAACTCCTTACCCAGGACAAATTGGCCTTAGTTCATGATCGTCCAGTCGCCAACGGACGTCGGATCGTCCTGCCCGAAGATCACGACTTGGCGGACGGGGTCGCCGGAGGCAACGGCGTTCTCAACGATGACGGCAAGGTAAAGGTCGCCGTTGGCTCGGAAGAAGGTTGGCTCGCCGGCAAGGCCGAGGTGCTCGTCGTCACCGAATTCGGTGTCCTCGCCGAGGACGGTCACGTCGCTGGTGTCGTCGAGGGACATGACGGTGATGGCGCCGTCCGGGCGGTCACGGAAAGACGTGTAGGCGTAAAGGCGCGCGTCCAGATCAATGTCGCCGCCGACGCCGCTCGCCCCACTGTCCCATTCTTCGCCCGCGATGATGTTGAACTCATCCCACTCGGAGAGGTCGTCAATCGTGGCGGCGGGGTTGCTGCTCGTGATGGCCCATAGTTCTCCACGGACAAGGCCGTAGATCACGCTGTTCACCGGGTCATAGGCAACGCCCTGGATCGAGCGGTTCACGTCAATGCCCTCGGTGATGTTCAGGGCATCGCCGAGCGCAGCGCCGGTGTCCGCGTCAAGGGCCTGAAGGAGCATGGGTGTGCCGAAGGTCGAAACAAGCAGGCGGTTGCCTTCTGCCCAAGCACCATCGCGCGGGCGCTGGTTCTCGGGGGTCCCGCCAACGTTGAGTACCATGGGGGAGAGGGAGCCTGCGGAACCAAAGGCCGCCACCGGCGTTCCAATCGAATCGTACTTGTTGATGTAGGACGTGCCGGCATCGTTCGTGTCCATGAAGAAGTACACGTTGCCGGACGGGTCCACGTCCACGGCCGCAGCGTTGGAGGAGCCGTACGCGGGATCCACGAAGACAGAAACGGCCGGGGTGCCGAGCGGATCAAGAATCTCGTAGATCGGGCGATCACCGGTTCCAAAGTAGGTCGTCAGCAGCAGGCCGCCACCCGGGGAGGCGGCAATGCTCTTGGGGGCGCCGTTGATGTCGGCGGTTACGTCAATCGTCGTCTCGTAGGTCCAACCCGCCATGGCGGTGGACGCAAGCAGTGTGCATGCGGCGGAGAGTGCGAAGAGTCTCTTCATTTCCTGGTGTTTCCTTCCTTTGGGCTTGGTGTCGGGGGCGTGTTGCGCTGCGTGTTCCTTTTCGCTGATGAAACCGGGTCCACGAAGGGGTCTCAGCCTGGTCCGGTGGGACTTCCGAGGCTGACGGCGCTCCCGCCCAAGGCAGTTGGCGGGCCGGAGAACGTGAACACAGGGGCAGGGTCTTTCGGTACTCCCGGGCGGGTCAATGGTTTATTTTAGCTTTATCTTTATTAGCGCCTGAAAACCCTCCACCCAAAAGGCGGCAACCGCAAACAGCCGTCCCCGGGGAACGCCCTTGCACCCTGCTTTCATCCTCGGATGATCTTTTTCCCGGAAGGTTCTCCTCACTCCCGAACAGGATGAACGCCATGGCCCGATACGTCGCTGATCTGCACCTGCACTCCACGGCATCGGACGGGACGGACTCGCCCGCCGAGGTGGTCCGCCGCGCCACCGGCAAGGGCCTCCGTGTCATTGCCCTCACGGACCACGACACCGTCGCCGGACTCGCCGAAGCCCGCGATGCCGGCAAGGAGCTGGGCGTCGAGGTCGTCGCCGGGGTCGAGCTCACCTGCTACGTCGGCAAGCGCGAAGTGCACGTCCTCGGTTATGGTATACACCCCCGGGACGAATCCCTGCTCATGCACTGCGAGCGCTTCCAGGCAGCCCGCCGCATCCGCGCAAGGGAGATTGGCGACCGTCTTGCCTCCGCCGGGGCGCCCATTGACATGGAGCAGGTCATGGCCAACGCGGACGCCGGCGTCGTCGGCAGGCCGCACATTGCCAGAGCGCTCCTGGAGGCCGGCCATGTTTCCTCATGGCAGGAGGCCTTCGACAGGTTCCTGGCGGACGGCAGCCCGGCCAACGTCCCGAAGCTCCTCATCACACCCCGCCAGTGCGTGGAGGTCATCCACGACGCCGGCGGCCTGGCCGTCATGGCCCACCCGGGATTGAACAACCAGCTCGACCTCGTCCCCCTGCTCCGCGACGCCGGGTGCGATGGCATCGAGGTCTGGCACTCCGCCCACAGCGAACACACCACTTACCGCCTGCAGGTCATGGCGCTGGACCAGGGCATGCTCGCCACCGGGGGATCGGACTGCCATGGCGCCATGAAGGAGGGCGGCCCGCTGCTCGGCGAATGGGGGCTCGGCAAGGCCAGCTGGGAAAAGGTGGAACGTGCCCTCCGTGGACGCCAGGCCGGGGCGCTTCAGGCTCTGTAGGGCGGACGACAATCTGAACCACTGAGAGTCTGATCTTCAGGGATGCTCTCCCAGGCGCTCTCCCAACACGGGGGGCGGGTGGTTCCCGCGACGGTGTTGTCGTCCTGGGGCCCCGTCTCTCTGTGGTGAAGGCCCCTCTTGCTCGTGACTCTCAGACACCGCCGGCGCACCTCTCAGCTATGTTGCTCTTCGGCTATACGCTGCAATGACACTGCGTCCGAGGATACGGGCCGGTGATGCGAAGGCCGCTCCTGGCTCACCCGGAGCCGGCGTGCCAGGCGCCGGAGGATCGGCTCCGCTTCAGGCGGCAGGGCCACAGGGGACACTGTCTGACGTGCGAGCCGCGCCGGCAGCGGCCGTCTCCGGAGCAACGAGAAGGCGATGTTCTGAGCCTCCCAGATGTTGATCGGCACGCCGAGCAGTTCAATGACCTCCAGCAGTTGCTCAGCCACCTGAAGGACCGGCCGCTCGCAGGAAAGCGCCAGCTCGTCGAAGACCTCCTCGGTCACCCGCTCGAACTTCCGGGTGAGGAGCGGGTCGCTCAGCCGGATGCGATACCGGTACGCCTCCTCCGCGATCTGGCGCATCTCCGCGATGCTGTCCTTCACGTCGAAGCTCTCCAGCAACTCCAGCAGACGCGACCTGAAGACGAACTCCGCGGACGAAAGGAACGCCTGCGGCAGTGGCGCCCCCGCCTCCAGCAGGTAATCCATCAGCTTGCGGTTTTCCTCGTATATCAGCGTCAGCGAGTCGTCGAACCGGCGGAAGGAATCGAACGTGATCCGTTGGAGCAGCTCCCTCCGGCCCTCGGCGAAGAGGTGCGTGATGTTGTAATACGCACGGCCGAAATGCTCGTCTATCGCGCGGACCAGGTCGGTCAGCGAGCCCTTGTAGAAGGCCATGCGCAGATCGTCCCGCAAACTCTCGTAGGCGGAATGCCCCATCGGCCCGGTCAGCGAACACCGGAAGTCGTGACCACCGAAGTGCAGCACGCAGGCGACCGAATCGAGTGACTCCCCGTCCACGAGCGAGAGTGCCCCCACGCGGGAGAGCTTCAGCCGCGCCGTCCCCGAGTGGGCCAGGAACGCGTCCCGCTCACGCAGCTCGTAGCAGAACAGGCGCTGGTAGCTTCCCACCTCCCGGTCGAACGTTGTGATGGCGTGGTGAGCCACCACCCGGTGCAGGTCCACGACACCCGGTTTCACGAACCGCCGGTACACATTGGCCCCGTTGCCTATCTCCGGAATGTTGCTCGGCGCCTCGGCCAGCCGATTCAGGAACTCCTCCTCCAGGCCCGGCCTCCAAGGATGAAGGAGCTGGATCACCCGAGCCGCGTACTTCAGGTTCTGCACTGTCTCGATCCCCGACACGTCGTCGAAGAACCACGCACAGCTTGTGAACATGAGCTGCACGTTTCGCATTGTCTCCAGCAGGTGCAGTCCCTCCAGGGCGCGGTCCTCCGGTCCTCCGGGCCGCTGATGCTGCTCGTGGAACCGGCGGAAGGTTTCCAGCTTCGCGCCGAGCAGCACGTGTATATACTCGAACATCGCCTGGTCCGGATCGGAGTAGAGCTCCCCGGCGCGGGCCGTGTATATCTTCTCCGCCTCCTCCGCAAGGAACTCAAGTGCCTCGCGCACCGGCTGGCGCCACTGCTGGTGCCATTCGGGCTGCATGCCCGAACTGCAGCCACAATCATCCCGCCAGCGCTCCACACCATGGAAGCAGGACCAGGAAGACTTCTCCCAGAGGCGCACTTCCGCACGCGGCATCTCGCGGGAGAGGAATTCACCGAAATTGGTCAGCTCAGCCAGCCCCTCGCGCTCGATCAGGTGCAGTGCATAGGCCAGCGCCATCTCCCCGTGCCGGTGATGGTGCCCGTAGGACTCGCCGTCCGTGGCGATGGACAGAATCTGGGGCCATGTCCGCTCGCCGTTGAAGCCCTCCATCAACCGGCGGGCAAACCCGCCCCCGTCGTTCAACAGCCCCTCGAACGCAATCGCCTGACTGATCGGCCCGTCGTAGAAAAACACCACGATACTGTTTCCCGAGGGCAGCGAGCAGACGTACGGCCGTGCCGGGTCAATGGTGCCTCCATCGCACGATTGCCAGCCGCTCGTCTCGCCAAGCAGCCGGAACTTGTGGGCCTGTCCCGGCGCCAGCACGGTGAACCGGATGCCCTGGGAGGCCAGCACGTTCAACGTCCGCAGGTCCACCGCGCACTCGGGGAGCCAGAAACCCTCCGGGTCGCGCCCGAAACGATCTCGGAAATCCTCCAACCCCCAGGCGATCTGGATGTGCCGTTCCCGTTCGCTACCGAGCGGCAGGATCGTGTGGTTGTAGGCCTGTGCGATGGCGTTGCCATGCCCGCCCCGGGAGAGCACGCTCAGCCGGTCCGCCTCGATGATGTCCTCGTAAACGCCCGGTGCGTGTTGCTCCAGCCAGGAGAGCAGCGTGGGCCCGAAGTTGAAGCTGATGCGCTCGAAGTTGTTCCGGATGTCGAGAATCCATCCGTCCCAGGTGCTGATCCGTGCCGCCGTGTTGGGGCCGTAGCACTCCTGCGTGATGCGCTCGTTCCAGTCGTGAAACGGGTGTGCGGACTCCTGCTGTTCCACCGCTTCCAGCCACGGATTCTCGCGCGGCGGCTGGTAGAAGTGCCCGTGAATGCAGAGGTGGCGGAGTTGATTCATTCGATTTCCCGCGGGTGCGCTAACGGTGTTTCGCTACCGTGGCAAGGGGCTTCAGGCACGGGCCCGGTCCAATTGCTTCCGCCGGAGAGTCACGAGCACGATCTCCGCCGGCGCGTTCACCCGCAGAGGGAACCAGTTCCCCACCCCGTTCGAAACCACAAGCGCCGCGCCGTTCTCAGCCCGGTAGAGCCCCGACCAGTACTTGAACATGAGCGGTCCCGGCCCGAGCTCCGGAGTCAGCATGATCTGGCCGCCGTGCGTGTGCCCCGCCAAGGTCAGCGGAAAGACATCGAAGACGTGGTCGAACGCCTCGGGGTGATGGGCCAGAAGGATCCGGAAGGCTTCGGGGTCCACCTGTCCGCGCACCGCCTCCGTGTGCTGTTCCAGCATCGCCCCGCGTCCGGCGCCTTCCTCACCCCAGCAAAGGCCGGCCAACTGCACCGGAACGCCGCGGACATAAACGCGCTCCGTCCCGTTCAGCAGCAGCCGGAAACCCGCGTCGAGAAGCGGCTCGCGGAAAGCCCGGTGACCCTGGAAAAGGTCATGATTCCCCTCGCAGAGGAAAAGCCGGTCCTGCCGGGCGATGCGCCTCAGCATGGACATGGCAGCCGGCAGGTCCTCCACCGAGCTATTGATCAGGTCCCCCGTCATCACCACGAGGTCCGGGTCCAGCTTATTCGTGGCCCGGGCGATCTCTTCAAGGACCTGGCCCTCCGTAAAGATACCCACATGTGAGTCGCTCAGATGGGCGATGCGCGCTCCGTCAAGCGCGGGTGGAAGGTCAGCCAGCGGCACCTCGATCCGCCGGATGCGGAACCGCTCGAGCTGCGGCATCGAGGTGGCTGTCGCCGCGCCGATGAACACGGCGGGGAAGGAAGCAAGCCCGAGTTGCAGGGCACGGCGCCGGGTCATTGGCGGGCCCGTCCAGTCCTCCTCCGGAGCGTCACTTTCGGATGAGGGCTCCTCGCGGCTTCCGTCAGTAGCATCAGTCGGCGAAGCGCTCCTCAGCCGGCGGGCAGCCCACGTCCCTGCGTAGACCAGCAGGCACGCCGGCACCACGGCAAGATGCCACAGGTAGATTGCAGCCACGGGAACCACCGGCAGACCGTCCCCCACCCCCATCATCCTCGCTGCGATCATCCAGCCGAACCCGCCGGTCAGTACCACCGCCACCGCCGCAGGCAGCAAGGCTGCCCAGCGTGGGACTGACTCCATCCCCCGCAGCAGGCGCCAGCTCACCCAAGCGAACAACAGCGAGAGCATGGGAAAGCTCAGCAATATGAAAAGAAAGATCATGAACCGCAAGAAACCACCCGCCCGGCGAAATTGAACAGCCCAGCACCCTCCACACCCAGAGCAAGATCAGTGCGCGGGTGACAGGGTGCCGCCACGGGCCAACGCGGGCAATGCCTCACCCATGCTTCAATGCACCCACCGGAACCCGATTGGGCCGGCGGCCTCAGCAGCCTCTGGCTCTCCAGTGCTCCAGCAGGGCAAGGAACTCCTGAAATCCGATCGGGGTTCCATCAATGAAGAAGCCCCACAGTTCGAGCACCAGGACGAAATCCCGGAAGTCGAGGCAGCCATTGTTGTCAAGGTCCCCGATGGCGCGCGCCTCTTCGGGCAGGATTTGGTCCACCCGGATCTCCACCACGCGGCCGGGGGAGCCTCCCGTGCCGAAATAGACGCGGGAGCCATCCGGTGAAACGTCGCCGCTTCGGAGAAATGCTTCGTCGTTGGGAAGTGTCAGGGCCCCCACCCGCTCGAACTTCTCCAGGTCCACCTTCACGACGCGGGCCGTCACGGTGTGCGTTCCGAAGTAAGCAAACCTTCCGTCCGGCGTGATCGCGCTGCTGCGTACCATGTCCTCGCCGGGAAAGCCCGGACCGGGACCTTCCTGGAGCAGGAGCGTGTCCATCTGCTCGAACCTCTCCACTCCCACCTTGAGGATGCGGCTGGGTGAATCACCGCTGGCGAAATAGACGAACGGCTCGTTCGGGGACATGACTGCAGTCCTCAGCACCATCTCGCCCCCTTTGGCAGTGAATGCATCGTACTCCTTCAGGGTCGTCAGCTCCACACGGACGATGCTTGCCGGGCTGGTCTCGGTCCCGAAGAACGCATGTTTTCCGTCCGGTGTAATGGCGGCGCTGGACAGACGGTTGATACCCTCCTGCATGGCCAGGCTCTCAACCACCTGCATGCTCACGAGATCAATCATCACGACGTGGGCCGGTGAACTGGATGTCCCGATATACGCATGATTGCCGTCCGGGGACATGACCCCGGAGAGCACCCCGCCAAGACCCGGGAGCGATACCGACCCCGCCGTCGTGAATGTCTCGAGGTCCACACGCGTCAGGGTCCCGTTCGGGGTGTCTGATCCGAAGTAGCCATACCTGCCATCGGGCGAGATCATGGCCGTCGTGATGGGATTGTCGGTGCTTCCGATGACGAGTGATCCGACGCGCTGAAGGTTCAGCAGGTCCACTTTGACGATGCGGGTCGGCCAGACAGTTGTTCCGAAATAGGCGTGTGCCCCGTCCGGAGCAACGACGGCGCTGGGAAGCGCTGTCTCGTCAATCGGCTGCAAGGTGACAGAGCGGAGCCGCTCGAAAATGTCAGAGGCGATGGCCGCTGCCGGGAAGAGCGTCAGGATCAGGCAGACAGCCCAGAGGAGGGAACTCCTTTTCGAAACCATGGTGGGGGGCACCTTTCGGTAGGTTTGGGAAGTGGGCAGGCACCAGGAACACAACAAAATGCCCGGGTGCGAATCCTGCTGCCCCCTGCGCCCGCCAGGGCAGACGCAGGGTTCCCAGCCTCTCAAACGCGATTTGGGAAGGAAGGGGCACAACCGAAAAGTTACGGACTGCATGCTCCGGATCGCGCTGCGCCAAGCCTTGCGCTTGACAGGCGGCTGGCACGTTCCCAGCCTCTCAACGCCTTTGCGGGGTGGGTGCCTTGGGTACTCCCCCGCGTCCAAAATCCAATCGCGGACCAGTTGCCGTTCCATGACCTTCACGACGCTCTTCATCTGGCTGTTCGGCCTTCTCTTCATCTTCGCCTGCCTGTGGCTCATCCTTGTGGTGCTCATGCAGGAAGGCAAATCCGGTGGCATGGCGGGGCTCGACTCCGGCCAGCAGGCCCCCAGCGCGCTGACCGACGCGTTCGGCGCGGGCGGCGCCCAGAAGACACTCTTCCGCGTCACAGGCTGGTCCGCCGGCATCTTTTTCTTCCTCGCCATCTCCCTTACCGTGCTCGGCAACTACCGCGAACGGGGGGTGACGCTCCTTGGGGTGGAGGACGAGGAGGAAACCCGCGCCGCCCAGCCGCAGGTCACCGAGGAGCAGCCCTTCGATATCGAATTCGAGGGCATGGAGCCAGAGGAAGTAGAGCCCGATCCCATTGGCAAGCCCGATCCGCTCGAAACAGGGGTGGAGTTACTTGAGGATCCGCCCCTGCCCGCCGAGCCGGAAGAACCCACCGAGGACGACTAATCCCGGTTCCCGTCGCAGCGGTGCTCCGGCACCGCTAAGCGACAGCAATTCCCGGCCGGACGTTCGGTGCGTTCCGGCGTTCTAATCAACCACATGGCCGTGGCCCTATCCATCCCGATTCTTCTGTTCATCTTTCTGGCTGCCTGGGTCTGGGCGCTGATTGATGCCCTGAGCAAGGAGCGGGACTACTTCTGGGTCATCCTGCTGGCGTTTCTGCCGCCGGTCGGGCTTGCAGCCTACGTGTTGAACTTTGCCGTCCTCGGCGACACGAAGCGTGGCGTTGGCGCCGTCCGGGTCCGCTCAGAACGCCGACGCCGCATCGAGGAAATGCGCGCCGACACCGAAACACGCGACATCCCGGCGAATCGTGAGGAACTCGCCCGCCTGCTCTTCGAGGAGGAGGACTATCAGGAGGCGCTTGGGGAGCTGAAGCCACTCCTCGACACGGACCCGGAGAACCTCCAGGCGCAGTACCTCGCCGCGCGCTGCCTGCTCGGCCTCGAACAATACGACCGCGCCCGCCCTCACCTTGAGTACGTGTTCGAGGAAAGCCCGGCCTTCGACGGCGGCCTGGCTGCCCTGCGGTACGCACTGCTACTCGAACGGCTTGGCGACTGGAAGGCGGCTCTCCATGCCTACGAACGCACCCGCAAAAACCTCGCCCTCACGGAGACCCGCTACCATCACGCCCGCGTGCTGGCGGGCCACGGCCGCGCCGCCGAGGCACGCAAAATCCTCAAGAGCATTGTCGAACACGACCAGGAAACGCCACAGTTCCGGGCCGGGCTGGACGAGAAGTGGGTCCGCTCTGCCCGGAAATTGCTCAACGAGCTCGACGGGGAGCAGGCCTGAGCATTCCCGCTCCGCGCCCTCCCGGCAAAGGGAGGCGGCACCAACTTGGCAGTGTCCCGGTTTCAGGTCTATTCCGGACTGTTCTTTCTGCTGCTCGCGGCGAACACCATCCTTTCGCATGCGGTGGCACGGGACTTCGTCGCCTGGGCCAACGAGGTGCGCCGGGCGGAACAAACCGGACTCGACCCCGCTGAAGCTGTGCCGGTTGCCGAGGAGGACCTCTCCCGCGGCGTCGTGTTGATGGTCACGAATCTGCCGCTCTTCGCCGGCCTCGGCTGGATTGTCCGCGCGGAGCAACCCGCCATGGGCCCACTCTACTGGGTTCTGCTCTTGCTCGGTGCCACGTACGTTCCCTTGATTGTCACCGGGAGCGTGTATCTGTTGATAAATGCACCAAAGGGCCCCGGCTCCTTCCCCGGTGCGGAACCTGACGGCGGCCCAAACGATCACGAGGAGGATGACGATGACGACGACACCCGCTCAACCTGAGCAGGCCGCGCCACGGCCGCTCCCCCTCGCGGCTCTGCACGAGGCGCAGGAGGCACCTCACGCCCCCATCTGCGGATGGCGGGTACCGCTTCATTTCGGCGATCCGGAGGCGGAGTACCGCGCCGCACGCGAGACCGCCGGTCTCATGGATGTCAGCTTCCTCACCGTCGTGGAGGCCACAGGGAAGGACCATCTGGAATACCTCAACCGCCGGCTCAGCCAGCGCGTCATCGAACTCGCTCCCGGCACCGGCGCACGCGCCACGCAGCTCAACGGGGAAGGGCGCATGGAAGCAGACATGGACGTTTTCGCCTTGGACGGTGGGCGCACGCTCCTTGCCGCGCCACCGTCCGTCGGCGGGCCCTACCTGCAGGCGCTGGCCGACAAGTACGTCTTCACGGAGGATGCGCAGTTCACCGACGCGACGGACCGCCATGCGGCCTTCGCCCTGTTCGGCCCAGCCGCCGCAAAGGTCCTCCGGGACGCTGGTGTGCCCCATCCGGGCGAGAGGGAAATCCAATCCTTCGCTGCTTGCGGAGAAGATGGCTACGCGTTCCGGTCCTCCTTCTTCCCGGGTGCCGTTGTCCTGCTGGTGAGCCGTGTCCCGGCGCGCGAGTTCTGGGAAGCACTCTGCCGCGCCGCCTCGGCCGCGGGGGGAAGGCCCATCGGCTTCCTTGCCTTCGACACGCTGCGCGTGGAGGCCGGAACCCCATGGTGGGGCATTGACCTGAATGACCGTTCCATCCCGCTGGATGCAGACCTGCACGACGCCATCCACACCAACAAGGGCTGCTATCCGGGCCAGGAAACCATCGCGAAGATCCTCAACCTGGGTCATCCGCCAAGGAAGCTCGCCGGACTGCTCTGGGAGACAGAGGACCCGCCCCCGCCCGGCCAGAAACTCACCGTGGACGGCAGGGACGCCGGAACTGTCACGACCTCCACCTTCTCACCACGGCTCGGCAAGGCGGTGGGGCTTGGAATGTTGCGCTGGAATTATCGCGAACCGGGTACGGAGGTCGTCGCGGAAAGCGGCGCGAAGGCGAAGGTTGCCGCCCTGCCGCTCGAGTGACGCCAGGCCGGAGATGCTACAGGACTTGTTCCAAGTCCACGTGCGCGGAAGAGAAAATGTGATGCAGCACCGACGCCGCGGAACCGCGCGGCACCGCATCCTCCCGGAGCTTGCACGGGAAGAATTCGGTGCTGTGGGCAAGACTCGGGCGCATGTGGAGGGCGGCTTCGTGCTTGAGCTGGTCGAAGTAGATTGAGCTGTCCGGCGCACAACGCCCCGCCAGAATCACCACCTCCGGATTGTAGAGGTGCACCACCGTGGCCACAGCCCGGCCGAGCACTTCCGTGAAGCGCCGGAAAATCCGGCGGGCACGCTCGTCTCCGGCATGGAACATCTCCTCAAGCTCGTGCTGCTCGATGCCTTCCAGCCCCTCCTGCTTCGCCAGGCGCAACAGTCCGTTGCCCGATGCCACGTTCTCCGTGCAGCCCGTATTGCCGCAGTAGCAGGGGATGCCGGAATCGCCCATGGGGGTGTGCCCGATGTCCCCGGCGAAGCCCATCGCGCCACGATAGACGCGGCGATTGATCACGAAACCCAGACCCAGGCCCTCTGCGATGTTCAGGATGGCGAAGGTCTCGTACCCGGCGCCTGAGCCGAACCACAGCGACCCGAGCGAGAGCATCTGGCTGTCGTTCTTCACGAGGGCCGGCACGCCAAGGCGCTCCGCGAGAAGGCTCTGGAACTGCTCCTCGAAAATCACCGAGTTCTCCTGTTCGGAGCGCCGCGTGCCGATCAGGCCGGAGATCCCCACTCCCACGCCCGCCAGTGGCGCCAGTGGTTGGGGGCATTGGGAGAGCAGATCCATGGCGAACTTCACCACGTCGTCCGCCTTGCCGTCCGGTGTGCGGAACGACGGCGTGGGGCGCTCGATGCGGACGAGCACATCGCCCCCCAGGTTCATCAGCACGCCGATGGTCGTTTTCGTGCCCAAGTCTATGCCGATTACCACGGCGGCCTTGTGATTGAGCAGGACCGGTATGGGGCGGCGCCCGCGGGAGGTCGGCCGGGCCTCCTCCTCCACCACGATCCCATCACTCACCAGCTCGTCCACCAAGCTGGAGACACTTGGGAGGTTGTAGCCGGAAATCTTGGCAATGTCTGCGCGTGAGAGGGGTCCGTGTTCCCGGATGACGTTCAGGAGCTGGTGTTTGCGGATCCGGCGCTTCTCGATGGAGCGTCCGGCAGGGCTCGTGGTCTTGGGTGAAACAACAAGATGCGGCCAAGTGGGAAATCCGGCAAGCATTCCGGCGGGGGTTTCTGTCCTTTCGGCGAGCTGCACGCTACGGGTGGTCGTGAATGATGGCCGGGAGCTTTCGGGCGAACCGTTTGGCCGCTGTGTTTCCATAATTTGGGCGTCATCCTTTCCCGGAACCTGCTGAATAATACTCGCCCCGGATCGGGGGGTGAGGTCAACCGGTTACTTTACAGGCGAATTAAACATTGTCCTCTCCGGCAGTACTTTACCGTTGCATTCCCCACCCCCCTTCGCACCCTCTCTCTCCGCCCCGGGCGGAACCCTCCTTGCGCGAATGGCCGGTCAGGATGATTGACAAAAAACTCCTCGAAATTCTTGCGTGCCCGCTCTCGAAGGCGCCGGTCCTGCTCGAGGGGGAGAGGCTCGTCAGCACCGACCCGGAAACACGCCGGGCGTACCGCATCGAGGAGGGCATCCCGATCATGCTCATCGAGGAAGGCGAGCAAATCTCCCCCGAAGAGCATGCCGCCCTCCTGGCCCGTCATCAGGCCAAACCTTTCAAGGCAAAAACACCGGAGAAGAAGAGCTCATGAAGAAAGGCATCCACCCCAAGTACGATTACGTTGTGTACCGGTGCCCCGCGACCGGGACGGAAATCCTGACCCGCTCGACCAAGCTGGACGGCCCCAAGGTCAAGCACGAGGGGCGCGAGGTCCCCAGCATCAGCATCGAAATCTGCAGCGACAACCATCCCTTCTACACCGGCAAGTCCGGCTTCGTGGACACCACGGGCCGCGTCGACGCCTTCAACAAGCGTTTCGCCCGCCTGCGCCAGAAGAAGGCCTGACAGCACGGGACAAGGGCGCCGGCCACCCGGCCTGCCACCTCCCCGAACCCATTGCTTTCCCCTCGCCGGCAGGAGGTCTGCCTCCCGCCGGCGTTCTCTCGTTCCGCGCCATACCCGCGGGTGCATCCCGTCATTTCGAGGGGGTCTGACACGTCGGCGGATG
>SLOM01000285.1 GCA_007132505.1 Candidatus Sumerlaeota bacterium | reverse complement strand
CCGAGGAGGATGCCACCGGAGGCGAGGTGCTCGATCTCCCCGTCCGAGTGGAGAAGAAGCGGATGGCAGTGGCCGGCGTTGACGTACTCAAGCAGGCCGGAGTCCTTGTCCAGCATGCCGAGGAAAAGCGTCACGTACATGTCGTCGGCCACGTCGCGGTGCACCATGCGGTTGATGCGTGCGGCAATCTTGGCGAGGGACTCGCTGCCGTGGAGGATTTCGCTCTGCAGGTAGCTGCGGGTGCTGGCGGTGAGGATGGCCGCGGGAACGCCCTTGCCGGAGACGTCAGCGATGGCGAGGGCAAGCCGGCCGTCCGGCGCCTCCACGAAATCGTAATAGTCCCCGCCCACCTGCTTGGCCGGAAGCGACATGGCGGAGATCTCGTAACCCGGCAAATCCGGGTACACCGGCGGGAGCAGATTCATCTGGATGGTGCGGGCGATTTCCATTTCGCGGGCCAGCTTGTGCTGCTCGACGACCTGGCTCTGGAGCCGCGCGTTCATGATGGCGACGGCGGCCTGGTCCGCGATCATGGTGAGCATCTCCAGCTCCTCCTCGCCGAAGGGCTCACTGCGCGAGCGCGTGTCCACGTAGATAACCCCCAACGCCTCGCCCTTGAAGAGCAACGGGGCCACCATGGCGGTCCGGATGGACTGGGCGATGACCGACTCAGCCTGGTGGAAGCGCTTGTCCATCGAAGCGTCCGCGACCAGGAAGGACGCCTGCTCCTCCACGCACCGGCAGACGATGGAGCTGCTGATCCGCACCTCCTTGGGCATGGACTCCTCGCGCACCTTCACCACGGCGGGCTGGAGTTCCGCCGTGCCCGGGTTCTGCAGCAGCAGGCAAGTGCGGTCCGGCCGGACGACGGATTGGACCAGCGAGATAATCTTGTCCATCAGGGGCTCGAGGTCGAGGAGCGAGCGGATCGCGTCCGAGACCTGATTGAGGATTTCGAGCCTGCGCTGGGGATCCTTGAGGTCTTGGAGGGAGGCGACCTCGAGGTCAGTGGCGCTGGGCGAATAGCCCGCACGGCGCTGCCCGCGCATGGCCCCCCAGCCATCCTCCTCCACCAGCTCCACCTGACTGTGGGAGCTGCCGGAGCTGGATCCGCTGGTGGAGCCGGAGCCTTCCTCACGCACGTTCGCCAGCTCGGGCGCGTCCAAGCGTAGGACGGTGTCACCCACTTGGATGCGGTCGTCGTGCTGGAGCTGTGTGGGTTCGCGCAAGCGGACTCCGTTGAGGAACGTGCCGTTCTTGCTTCCCACGTCCTGGAGGACGATGCGAGGGCCCTCCGAGCGGATCTCCGCGTGGTGGCGGGACATCCGGCGGTCCACGAGCTGGATGGTGCTGGAGACGCTCCTGCCGATGGTGATGGAGGAGCCCTCGAGAGCGTAGGCCAAGCCCGCCTCGCTGCCGCTCTCGGTGATTAGTCTGCGCATGGGCACTCTTTCGGGGGGCGAATGGCGCTTTTCCGCCTGCCGTGCCGCCTTGGCTTCTCCCGGTGTTTTTGACGGAAGGTCAAGGAAGAAGCGCTTGCCATGAGGCATGCGCCCGGGGCAGCTTGACGTTGCGGCCGGGGGGCCCCCGGGTCAACGGCCGGGATTTGCGCCGGCGGCAGAGCCTTGGACCGGCTCGCGCCAGGAGGGTGGTCTCATGCAGCTCAACAAGACGGGGAAGATCGTGGTGGCCGTCATTGCCGGCGTTGCCGCAGTGGGCATCATGCACGTGCTTCTGTTCCGTGATCAGGCACAGGAGTACAACCGGGCGGTCAGCAGCTTCGAACAGGTGGCCCAGCGCTACGTGGATCAGGGCATCCCGCCCGAATCCGGCCAGCTTCACCGGTTCCGCTACGAGACACTGCGCAACAAGCTTGACTACTGGGAAACCCTGCGGGATATGCGCCTTGCCCTGCCGGAGTATTTTGACGACGAGGGCGTGGCCGATGAGCAGCGCCAGCAGGAGGAAATCTGGAGCATCCTCGAACGGCTGGAGGAGCTTCGCGACCAGGGCGAAGCGGGCCAAGGACCCCGGCTTGCCTTCATGGGCGAGCGGGCCTGGGACATCCGGGCCAGCCTGCCTTCGGGCGTCCCCACCGGGAGCACGCTTGCCCAGCGCATTCAGGAACTGTGGGCGAGGAGCCGGACACTCGACGTGCTCGGCGGCAGGCTCGAGGGAGATGGCCGGACTCAACGCCGCACCGGCATGCAGGCCCCAACCGCCGAGGAAAGACGACTCCAGCTGACAAGGCAGCGTCTTGAAACCGAATACCGCCAACTGCTCCGTCAGGTCGGACTCGACCTTCAGGCCCGCGAAGTCTTCACCGACCGATTCGGCAGCCTCTACTCCACGCTGCACACGCTGAACCGCGTGCGCCTCGTGAACGAAGCTCTGCCCGCGGGCTTCTGGGATGAGTACGACGAGGAGGAAAGGCTCGAACGCCTCTATCAAGTCTTCCGCCTCGAGTGGCCCAAGGACAACCTCGGTAATGTGAACTTCCTGCCGGGATATCGCCAGGGCCTCGCGCTGATCGAGATGATCGAAACCGCCGCGGAGGAAGGCATCCCGGAGATCGAATTCGTCCGCGCCCACGACATCCGGTCCATGACCTACGTGCCACCCCGGGACGAAGAGGAAGATGAAGATGAAATGATGGACCCGGGAATGATGTGGGACCCGGCCATGATGATGGATCCCATGCTGATGGACCCCATGATGATGGAATTCATGGACCCGATGATGATGGAAGGCATGGACTTGGGCATGATGGGGATGATGGGCATGGTGCAGGAGGAACCGGACGACATCGTTGCCACTATTGCCCCTGTGGAACTGATTGTCCGCGGTAACACAGAGAACGTGATGCGGTACATGTACCGCCTCAACAACAAGCGCCGGCCTTTCGAACTCGACCGGTTCCGCTTCCGCCGGGTACCCGATCAGGACGGGCAGGTCCGCTTCCAAGGCTTCTACAATGTCAGCACCTATGCCATGTACCTCGGACTCATGCAGGAGAATTACGTGGAGTACAACATCGTGAACTCCCGGCGCGAGCTGGCCGAACTGGCCCAGCAGCAGGCCGAGGCGGTTCGCGACTTGGCCCTGCGCGACGGTATTCTAACCCAGGTGGGGGACGTGTACGAGTTGGCCGAGCCCACACCAACACCCTATCCCACCCCCGAAGGTGGCTTCCCGGACTTCGCCCCGCCCGAACCTGAACCCGCGATGGACCCATCCATGATGGATCCCTCCATGATGGACCCGGGTATGATGGATCCTGGTATGATGGATCCCGGCATGATGGACCCTGGCATGATGCCGGGAGAGCCCGCTCAGCCCGAACCGGCCCAGCCCGAACCCGGTCCGGGGCTTGAGGGCCTCGAAGGAGTCTTCTGAGAGAGCACAACCGGCGGTCCGGGAAGTGGCATCCCCGGACCGCCGTCCTGCTTTACCCATAACACCCCGATACCGATAACCGGGAGTATACAAAGAATCCCCATGCTGGACATATCGCTCTACGAAGATGGGGACCGTCTTCTTGTCCGACTCAGTGGGCGGATCGTGCTGGACGAATGCGATCGCCTCAAATCCACCCTGACATCGGCCATTGGCCCTTCCATCAAGCAGATCGGTCTGGACATGGCCGCCGTGGACTTCGTTGACAGTGCGGGACTGGGCGCGCTTGTGGGCATCAAGGTGAGCGCCAGCAAGCACAAGGCGCGGCTGGCACTGCTCAACCCCAGCCGCGGCGTCACGGACATCCTCGTGGTCTCCAAGCTCGACTCGCTCTTCGATCTGGTGACCGGTGAGGAGGCCCGCCAGCTCGTGGAAGACCTGAACAAGGACGAGTTCTTCCGAACGGCCGACAAGAGCAGCGAGCCCGCCCCTCCCCGGCCTGCGACTCCGGCCATCCCCTCCGTCCGGGCGGAGGCCGGTGGCGAAGCCCAACGCGGACCCTCGCTGCCTCCCGCTCAGCCCGCAGGGGCCGATGCAGTTCGCGCACAGGTCGAGCAGCTCTGCCATCAGGCCATCGAGCACCTGCGCAGGGGTGACTACAAGACCGCCGCCAATTGCTATGAGCAGGCTGTAGAGATTGATCCCGCCCACCTTGCCGCGCAGAACAACCTGGCCATCGTGTACGAGCGGCAGCCCGACCAGGCCCCGAAAGCCATCGCCCAGTGGGAGAGGGTTCTGGCGATGAGCCGGGAATCCAACGACCAGAGGCACATTGACCGTGCGCTCAAGCACCTTGAAGCACTCCGGCCCGAGCCCGGCTGAGGCCGGTACGGCTGCCGTGGCCGGACCAACTGATGTCCCCCCCCTCCAGCAATCGGCCGGAGGGGGTCCTTCGTTTGGCCGGCTGGCGGGATTCTGGATCGAGGCGCTCCGCCTCCGCTGGCTGCCGGGTCGGGAGGACCGCCGCACGCTTGCCCAAATCGAAGAGCGCCTCGGGATGGCACTGGGTGACGCCCTCGCCATTGCCGAGCGCCACCGCCTTGCCCGTGCGGCCCTGCTCCACCGCGCGGTGGCGCGCCGCCTGCCCCTGCCAGCGGGCGCCATCATGGGCGAGCGGCGGACAATACCCCCCGGGACGCATCTTCTTACGCTCTCCACCTGGTTCGATGAGGAGCTCCGCAACTGGCTTGGCCAAGGCAGCCCCCTGACGGCGCTCCGGCCGCCCCTGCTCTCGGGCGCGAGTGAGCCCGGGCTGGCGGACCAGCTTCCCTCCGGCGGGAAGTGGTTCCTCCTGCGGTACGTCCGCCGGGGCACCACGAGTGCCGTGGTGCATTGGGGCGGTGAGGTGACCGGAACTCAGGAGCAACGCGTGGCGGAAACAGGTGACTGGCTGGACGGCCGGTTCCGCGAGAATCCCGCCCTCTACAGGTGGGCCGAACCGTGAGCAACACGCCGGTCTTCCTGGCTCTGGATGTCGGTGATGTGCGCATCGGAGTGGCAGTGTCCCGATCTGGGGTACTGGCGGAGCCGCTGAGGACAATTAACCGGGAGGGGCGCAAACGAACACTCGATGCCCTGGAGTCCGTTGTGCAGGAGACCGGCGCCACGGACTGCGTGATCGGGCTGCCGCTGCTGGAGGGCGGGGAAGAGGGAGCACAGGCGGAGAAGACCCGTGCCTTTGCCCGATCGCTCCAGCGCCGGATTCCGGGACTGCACGTGCACTTCTTCGACGAGAGGTTCAGCAGCAGCGAGGCGGAGGACATCGCCGCACGAAAGGGCTATGACGCTCCCCCGAGGGCTCTCATTGACCGGCTGGCCGCGGCCGTGATTCTCCAGGACTTCCTCGACAGCCGGACGGAGGAAAGAAAGGACGAAAATGGAAAAGAGAAACGGGAACCCGATGGCAACTTGTGATGTCAAACACGGCGTGCGGGAGAGAGCCGGGCATGGAGTCCGGACCGCTCTGCGCCACGGCCTCTCCTGCGTGCTCCTCCTGGCGGTGATCCTGGTGGGCACCGGCTGCCGGACCATCTTCGGGGGCGGACCCTCCATCCCCGAACTGGAAACCGCCCGGGAGCAGGCGGAGGTCGCCCAGCAGCAGCACCAACGGGCACGCCAGACCATAGACACGGCACAGCGCCGTCAGGAACTGGAAAGGGCCGCGGCAGCATGGCAAAAGGTGGTGGAACGATTCCCCGGCGACCAGCGCTACACACCCGCCGCCCACCTGAGGGTCGGAGACGTTTATCGTGAACTCGAAAGACACCGCCAGGCTGAACGGACCTACCGTGAGGTCATACGCCGCTACCCCGACAGTCAGGACATACACGCCCTGGCGCTCCTCTATCTCGGCGAGACGCTCTACGCCAGGGAGCAGTACGACGAAGGCAAGTCCATCTTCCGGCAGCTCATTGACACCTACGGCGACGACACCGACCCACAATTGCAGGACATCGTCGCACGCGCGGATTTCCAGTACCGTCAGATATTCTGATCCACGGGCCCCCAAGGCGGGGCAGCCCTTCCCTCTCCAGGAGGACAACACCATGATGAGAGTACACGCGGCGAACCACGGGCGGGCCGCGGTGGGATGCTTTGCGTTGCTTGCAGCAGCGGCGCTCCTGATCCCTCCGGCCGGTGCCGGGGCCCGTATAGACATTGTGACGGTGCCCTCGCGCGACCGGACCGAGCTGACCATCTACAACTCCCAGGACCTGACCCTCGTGCGCGAGGAGCGCGACCTCACGTTCACACAGGGGCGCAACGAGATACAATTCGCCTGGACCGACACGCTCATTGACCCGACGAGCCTCCAGCTCGACCTGCGCGGCGCGCCGGAACTCACGCTCATGGACGCCGTGTATCCCTCCGGCACCCGCGACATGATCGTCTGGGAGGTGGAGGCCGGGGAGGATACGTCCCGGACAGTCGAAATCCTCTACTTCATCAGCGGCCTCAGCTGGGAGGCCGGCTATACGGCCACCGCCAACCCGGATGAGACGCACCTCGACGTCCAGCAGTTCACGACCGTCCGGAACAGGAGCGGCGAGACCTTCGAGCGCGCCGAAACACGTGTCGTGGTCGGCGACGTGCACCTGCTCGAGGCCATCAGGGAGCTTGCAAGACGCGGCATTCAGGTGGAGAAGGATGTCTATCGTTATACTGCGGCCTTTGCCGTTCCACCAGGGGCCATGACCATGGAACCCGCCATGGCGATGCGGACTCTTGACAGCGCCCCGGAGAGGGTGCGCAGAGAAGCCGCCGAAATCATCCGGGCCGCGGTGAGCGAACTCCACATCCTGGCCATCGAAGGCGAGGAGGAAATCCGGGATCGTTATTCGAAGGAACTCCCCAGCCCCATCATATCGGAAATCCCCTTCGACCTGAGCTATGAATATGACCGCCGGCGTTACGGCAACCATCCCGTTAAGTTCTACAAGTTCCGCAACATCAGCGAGAACAACCTCGGGAAGGACCCGCTGCCGGACGGCAGGTGGTACGTCCGCGTTGATGATGGCCGCGGCGGCCTGCGCTTCGAGGGCAGGACGGAACACGATTACGTGCCGATCGGAGACGAGACGGAGCTTTCATTGGGGAGCGACGGCCTGGTCGCCGTGAAAGAGCGGACGCTCTCCGTGGCGCGCCGGGATTTCGAGTTCGACACGGAGGGAAACGTGCGGGGCTGGAAGGAGGACCGGACAGTCGTCCTCGAAATACGGAACTCACGGGACCGCGAAGTACCGCTCCGGTTGACTCATCGCCTCGCACCTCCGTGGGAATTCGTGGAGGTTTCCGACAGCACCTACGATATCGTGGACCGGGAGACAGTGCGCTGGGACCTTGAGCTGGAGCCCATGGAAAAGCGTGAGATTCAGTTCACTGTCCGCTTCGAACATAGCCGGCCCGCACCGGGCCCTCCGAGGCCCCAATTCGGCCGCGGGCAATGGGAGCCTCCATCAGATTGAGGGGTCCCCTGGGATGAATCAACCCCCGGGACAGGCCGCCTGCTCAAACCTCCTGAAGAATCCAGCGCATGCTGACCGGACTGGAAGACAAGATGAACCACAAGAGACACCGAGAACACGAAGACCTGCCATGCCATCAGCGGACTGGGCCTCGTTTCGCGCCGGTCTGGCACGGCCGGACAAGCCGGCAAGTCTCGCTAAGTACAGAATCTTTGTCCTCCGACGCTCTGTGCTGAACACACTTTTTGATTGGGACTCAAAGGAGACATGGCCATGAAACGCCGACTACCCTTCATCGCTCCGGCAGTTATGCTTGCCGCGGGCATGGTACTGCCTCCGGCCGCTGCCGAGGCCCGTATAGACATTGTGACGGTGCCTTCGCGCGACCGGACCGAGCTGACCATCTACAACTCCCAGGACCTGACCCTCGTGCGCGAGGAGCGCGACCTCACGTTTACGCAGGGGCGCAACGAGATACAGTTCGCCTGGACCGACACGCTCATTGACCCGACGAGCCTCCAGCTCGACCTGCGCGGCGCGCCGGAACTCACGCTCATGGACGCCGTGTATCCCGCCGGCACCCGCGACATGATCGTCTGGGAGGTGGAGGCCGAAGAGGATACGTCCCGGACGGTCGAAATCCTCTACTTCATCAGCGGCCTCAGCTGGGAGGCCGGCTATACGGCCACCGCCAACCCGGACGAGACGCACCTCGACGTCCAGCAGTTCACCACCGTCACGAACCGGAGCGGCGAGACCTTCGAGCGCGCCGAGACACGCGTCGTGGTCGGTGACGTACACCTGCTCGAGGCCATCGAGGAACTCGCCAAGCGGGGCATCGAGGTGGACAAGGATATCCACCGGCGCGTTGCGTTCACCTATGAGCCCACAGAGCTCCGCGCTTCTCCGGGTGACCTGTGGCGAGTCCGGAATGGAGTAGCGAGAGAGGTGCGCGAAGAGGCCGCCGAAATCATCCGGGCCGCTGTGAGCGAACTCCACATCCTTTCCATCGAAGGCGAGGAGGAAATCCGCGACCGGTACTCGAAGGAACTCCCAAGCCCCACCATATCGGAAATCCCCTTCGACCTTAGCTACGAATACGACCGGCGGCGGTTCGGCAACCATCCCGTGAAGTTCTACAAATTCCGCAACATCAGCGAGAACAACCTCGGAGAGGATCCCCTGCCTGATGGCAGGTGGTACGTCCGCGTTGATGATGGCCGCGGAGGCCTGCGCTTCGAGGGCAGGACCACCCACGACTACGTCCCGGTAGGCGACGAGGCGGAGCTCCGGCTCGGAAGCGATGGGCTCCTCACTGTTGAAGAGAGTGTCACCTCCGTGACACGCCGCAATTTCTCCTTCGATTCGGAGGGGCGTGTCGAGTTTTGGGAAGAGGACCACACCATGGTCCTGGAAGTCCGCAATTCGAGGGACCGGACGGTTCCGCTCCGGCTGACTCAGCACCTTCCCGCTGCCTGGGATTTCGTGGAAGTATCCGATCCGGACTATGAAATCCTGGATTACGAGACGGTGCGCTGGGACCTCGAGCTGGACCCGATGGAAAAACGCCGGATCGAATTCATCATCCGCTTCGAACGCGAACGGGGCGATCCGCAGATAGACCTCACTCGCAGCCTGAGACAAAGGTAAGCCTTCATGCGTGCCGTCCTCCGCCACCTCCCACTCGCCGCCCTGCTTGCACTCGGTACCGCCATGGTGCCGGCGGGCGCCGAGGCGCGCATGGACCTTGTGACGGTACCCGCGCGAGACCGGACGGAGCTGACCATCTACAATTCCGCGGACCTGACGCTCGTGCGCGAGGAGCGCGAACTCACCTTCTCCCGGGGGCGCAATCAGGTTCAGTTTGCCTGGGCCGGCACGCTGATTGACCCGACAAGCGTACAACTCGACCTGCGCGGGGCAACGGAGCTCACCCTGATGGACACCATCTACCCCGCCGGGGCACAGGAGATGCTGATCTGGGAGTTGGAGGCGGAGGAAGACACCTCCCGCACCATCGGGATATCGTATTTCATCAGCGAGATCTCCTGGACCGCCAGCTATACAGCCATCGCGAATCCTGAGGAGACCCACCTCGAACTCCGGCAATTCACAACGGTCAGGAACCGGAGCGGCGAGACCTTCGAGCGCGCGGAAACCCGCGTCGTGGTTGGGGAAGTTCGGCTCATTCACCCGATTCGTGCTTTGGCGATCAGCGGTCTCAGTCTGCTCATGGACCCGCCCACCCCCTTTTCCGGAGTCGGCATGACGACCGCCGCAGCGTTCGCCGACCTCGGCGCGGTGTACGACCCATCGAGTCATCAACCTACACACCTCTTGCTTGCTGACGGAAGGGCCAACTTCCGCAATCGCTCTTTCGCAGCGGAAATAGTCCGGGCCGCCGTAAGCGAGTATCACATCCTGGCCATTGAGGGGGAGGAGGAAATCCGCGACCGCTGGTCGAAAAAACTCCCCAGCCCGCCGATATCAGAAATACCCTTCGACCTCAGCTACGAATTCGATACCCGGCGCCACGGGCGCGAGCCGGTCAAGTTCTACAAATTCCGCAACATCGCGGACAACGATCTGGGCAAGGACCCTCTTCCCGCCGGCGTGTGGTACGTGGAGACGGACGACGGGCGGGGCGGCCTGCGCTTTGAGGGACGGACCGGGCACGACTACATCCCCATCGGCGAGGAAGCCAAAATCGAGCTCGGGAGCGACGGATTGCTCAGCGTGGAGGAGCGAACGCTCTCCGTCCGCCGCACGAATTTTGCCTTCGATTCCGAAGGGCACGTCCAAAGCTGGGACGAGGAGCACACAGTTGTTCTCGAAATAGGGAATTCCCGTGGCCGCATGGTGCCGCTCGAACTGACGCATTACCTCGACGCGCCGTGGGAATTCGTGGAGGTCTCCGATGACAGCTACGAAATGGTGGACAGGGAAACTGTCCGGTGGGAACTTGAACTTCAACCCATGGAGAGACGGGAAATTGAATACACGGTCACTTTTGAGCGCACACCATAGCATGAAAACCGAAACCGTGCCCCCGCGGCGCCATCCCGACATGAAAGGCGAGAGAACCATGTTGAAGCACACCCTTCCCCTCTTTGCGGCCACCCTGCTTGCGGCCGGTATTGCGTGGCTTCCCGCCACCGGCGATGCACGCACCCGCCTCACCCCGCTCCCCGACCGCGCGGAGCTGGTGGTGAGCCTCGAAAACCCGAACCACACGCTGCTCTACGAGGAGCGGGATATTCCCCTGCTCCGCGGCACCAATTACGTGGACTTCTCATGGCAGGGCGTCTCGATTGACTCGCGCTCGGTGCGGCTCGAACCGCGGAGCCATCCCGGCGACGACCCGGATTCAACCCGCATCATCGCCACGGCCTTCCCACCGGACGGGCAGACGCTCACATGGGAAATATACTCCCCCGAGCCACGCACCGAGCGGGTCCGCGTCAGTTACCTCCTTGAAGGCATCACGCAGGAGCCCACCTACGAGTGGCGGGTGAACGAGGAGGAGACGGCCGGGGATTTTCGCGGCTACCTGCTGCTGCGCAACATGAGTGGCGAGGACCTGGACGACGCGATCCTGCGCGTGCCGCTGATGGAGGACATGGTGCGCTCGTTCCGCACGGGCGAGGCACGCCGTTTCCTCGCGATGCGCAACCGGGAGCAGCCGGTGGACAAGCTCTACGTCGTCCGCCCCAGCTTCACCCAATTCCGCGGCGAGGACGGCGAGACGATTGACCTCGTCTATAAGCTGGCGAACACGCAGGGGGCGGGGCTCGGTGAGGCAATCCTGCCCGCCGGGCGCGTCCGCATCCAGGGCGAGGACGGCATCGGCAGCACGATCTTCCTGGGCGAGGACAT